>CALJUI010000355.1 GCA_937975735.1 uncultured Rubrivivax sp. | reverse complement strand
TCGGCATCCAGGCCTTCGAGCCGGTGCTGATCGAGGGCAAGGCGATCCAGCTGCATCCGCTGGTCTGCACCGCCTTCAACGCCGACTTCGACGGCGACCAGATGGCCGTTCACGTGCCGCTGTCCCTCGAGGCGCAGCTCGAAGCCCGCGTGCTGATGATGTCGACCAACAACATCCTCTCGCCGGCCAACGGCAAGCCGATCATCGTTCCCTCGCAGGACATCGTTCTGGGTATTTACTACCTGTCGATGGAAGCCGAGGGCGAGAAGGGCGAAGGCATGATGTTCGGCGACATGGGCGAGATCGAACACGCGCTCGCCAGCGGCGCCGTCAGCCTGCACGCCAAGGTCAAGGCGCGCTATCACACGGTCGACGCCGACGGCAAGCCGGTCAGCCTCGTTGTGGACACGACGCCGGGCCGCATGATGCTGTCGGAGGTGCTGCCGCGCCACCCGAACGTGCCCTTCAGCCTGCTCAACAAGGTGCTGACCAAGAAGGAAATCACCGAGCTGATCGACATCGTCTATCGCCACTGCGGTCAGAAGGACACGGTGATCTTCTGCGACCGCATCATGTCGCTGGGCTTCGGTTACGCCTGCAAGGCCGGCATCTCCTTCGGCAAGGACGACCTCATGATTCCGGAGGCCAAGCAGGCGCTGGTGGAAGAGGCACAGGCGAAGGTGAAGGAGTTCGAGCAGCAGTACCTCGACGGCCTGATTACCCAGGGCGAGAAGTACAACAAGGTGGTCGACGTCTGGTCGCAGTGCACCGACCGGGTGGCCGACGAGATGATGAAGGTGATCTCCGGTACTGCCGGGCGCGACGTCAACGCCGTCTACATGATGGCCGACTACGGCGCGAGTGGTTCGGCGGCCCAGATCAAGCAGCTCGCCGGCATGCGCGGCCTCATGGCCAAGCCTTCGGGCGAGATCATCGAAACTCCGATCATCTCAAACTTCAAGGAAGGCCTCACCGTTCTGGAGTACTTCAACTCCACCCACGGTGCCCGTAAGGGTCTGGCCGACACCGCGCTGAAGACCGCCAACTCCGGTTACCTGACGCGTCGCCTGGTCGACGTCGCCCAGGACGCCATCATCATCGAGGAAGACTGCGGCACCGGTAAGGGCCTGAAGGTCGGCGCGGTGGTCGACGGCGGCGAGGTCATCGCCTCCCTGGGCGAGCGCATCCTCGGCCGCACGGCGCAGGAGGACATCGTCGATCCGCTGTCGGGCGAGGTGATCCTGAAGCGCGGCGACCTGATCGAGGAAGACAAGATCGACCAGATCGAGCGGGCCGGCATCGACGAGATCTTCATCCGCTCGGCGCTGATGTGCGAGTCGGTCGGCGGCATCTGCGCGGCCTGCTACGGCCGCGACCTGGCCCGCGGCACCAAGGTGAACGTCGGAGCGGCAGTGGGCGTCATCGCGGCTCAGTCGCTCGCCGAGCCGGCGACACAGCTGACCCTGCGGACCTTCCACACCGGCGGTGCCGCCCAGCGTGGTGCCGAGCAGTCCTCCGTCGAGGCCGGCTCCGATGCCAAGATCCGCATCGACAACCGCAACGTGGTGCTGAACTCCGACGGCGTCCCCGTGGTCATGGGCCGCAACCTGGAGATCGTGCTGCTCGACGAGAAGCAGCGCGAGCGGGCCCGCTACCGCGTGCCCTACGGCGCCAAGCTGCTGGTCGACGACGGTGGCGAGGTCAAGATCGGCGACAAGCTGGCCGAGTGGGACCCCTACACCATTCCGATCATCACCGAGCGCGAGGGTACGGTGAATTACGTCGATCTCATCGAGGGCACCTCGATGCGTGAGGTCATGGACGAGACGACGGGCATCTCCAACCGCGTGGTCATCGACTGGAAGCAGCAGCCCCGCGGCAACGACCTGAAGCCGCGCATCACCCTGCGTGACGACAAGGGCGAGGTGGTGACCCTGGCCAACGGCATGGAGGCCCGCTACTTCATGTCGGTCGACGCCATCCTCTCGGTCGAGAACGGCGCCCATGTAAAGGCCGGTGACGTGCTCGCCCGCATCCCGCGGGAATCCTCCAAGACGCGCGACATCACCGGCGGTCTGCCGCGGGTCGCCGAGCTCTTCGAGGCCCGCAAGCCCAAGGACTACGCGATCATCAGCGAGATCGAGGGCCGGGTCGAGTTCGGCAAGGACTACAAGACCAAGCGCCGCATCGTGGTGGTGCCGGAGGCCGAGGATCAGGAACCGCGCGAGTACCTGATCCCGAAGGGCAAGCACATCTC
>CALJUI010000354.1 GCA_937975735.1 uncultured Rubrivivax sp. | reverse complement strand
CTACCGCGAGATGAAGGTCGGCCTGGTGATGTTCACCGTCGACAGCGAGACCCAGCTCGGCCGGCGCCGCATCCCGAACGAGGAGATCGCCGAGGCGGCGGCGAAGAACGCGGACATGATGATCGCCTTCGCCAGCATCGACCCGCATAAAGGCAAGTTCGGCGCGCGCGAGGCGCGGCGGCTGATCGCCGAGCATGGCGTCAAGGGCTTCAAGTTCCACCCGACGGTGCAGGGCTTCCTGCCCTACGACCGCATGGCCTGGCCGCTGTACGAGGTGATCGCCGAGCACAAGCTGCCGGCGGTCTTCCACAGCGGGCACAGCGGCATCGGCAGCGGCATGCGCTGCGGCGGCGGGCTGCGCGTGCAAAACAGCAACCCGATGCTGCTGGAGGACGTGGCCATCGACTTCCCCGACATGCAGATCATCGTCGCCCACCCCAGCTGGCCCTGGCAGGACGAGGCGCTGAGCCTGGCGCTGCACAAGCCCAACATCTGGATCGACCTGTCGGGCTGGAGCCCGAAGTACTTCCCGCCGCAGCTCGTGCAGTACGCCAACACGCTGCTGAAGGACCGCATGCTCTTCGGCAGCGACTTCCCGCTGATCACGCCCGAGCGCTGGATGAAGGACTTCGAGGACGCCGGCTTCAAGGACAAGGTCAAGCCGCTGATCCTGAAGGACAACGCGATGCGGCTGTTCCAGCTCGGGCCCTACGCGGCCCAGGGTTCCCCCACGCCGGCACCGGCGGCCCCGGCCGCCTAGGATCGGCAAGACTCCCTCTTCCGATCGTCATCGACGTACCCGCCATGCACACTGCCCCCGCCACCAACCCCGCGCCGCTGTCCCCCTTCCACCTCGCCTTCCCGGTGCACGACCTGGCCGAGGCGCGCCGCTTCTACGGCGGCCTGCTCGGCTGCCCCGAGGGCCGCAGCAGCCCCGAGTGGGTGGACTTCAATTTCTACGGCCACCAGATCGTCGCCCACCTGGCGCCCGACGAGACCGGCCTGGCGCGCAAGAGCCAGGTCGACGGCCACGGCGTGCCGGTGCGCCACTTCGGCATCGTGCTGCCGATGGCCGACTGGCAGGCGCTGGCCGACAAGCTCCAGGCCGCCGGCACCGCCTTCGTGATCGAGCCCTACGTGCGCTTCCAGGGCCAGCCCGGCGAGCAGGCGACGATGTTCTTCCAGGACCCGTCGGGCAACGCGATCGAGGTCAAGGCCTTCGCCGACATCACGAAGCTGTTCGCCACCTGATGCGGCGCGGCGGCACCGCCCGCCGCGGCCTCAGCGCCGCCGCAGCACCAGCCCCTTGAGGTACTCGCCCTCGGGGAAGCTCAGCGTGGCGGCGTGGTCGGGCGCGGCGGCCAGCCGCTCCAGGATCGTCGCGTCCACGCCGGCGTCCGCCCCCGCACCGGCGACGATCTTGTGGAACAGGTCCGGCGCGATGCCGCCGGAGCACGAGAACGTCAGCAGCAGCCCGCCGGGCGCGAGCAGCTGCAGCGCCAGCCGGTTGATGTCCTTGTACGCACGCGCGGCGCGCTCGGCGGCGGCCGCGGTGGGCGCGAACTTCGGCGGGTCGAGCACGATGGCGTCGTACGGCGCCGCGCCCTCCGCGAGTTGCGCGCGCAGGAAGCGGTTGACGTCGGACTCGACCACCGGGTGCGCGGCCGGGTGGTGACCGTTGCGCGCCAGGTTGTCCTGCAGCAGCGCCAGCGCCGGGCCCGACGAGTCGACGCTGGTGACCTGCGCCGCGCCGCCGGCCAGCGCCGCGACGGAGAAGCCGCCCGTGTAGCAGAAGCAGTCGAGCACGCGCGGGACGCCGAACTGGCGCACCAGCGCCTCGAAGCGCGCGCGGTTGTCGCGCTGGTCGAGGTAGGTGCCGGTCTTGTGGCCGGTGGCCACGTCCAGCCCCAGCGTCCAGCCATGCTCGCGGATCGTCAGCGCGGTGGGCCCGTCGCCGCGCAGCCAGCCGCTGCGCTCGGGCAGTCCTTCGAGCTGGCGCACGGCGGCGTCGGAACGTTCGTACAGCCGCGTGCTGCCGGTGGCCTCCAGCAGCGCTTCGGCGATCGTCTCGCGCCAGCGCTCGACGCCGGCGGCGCCGAACTGCGCCACCACCGTGTCGCCATAGCGGTCCACCACCAGCCCGGGCAAGCCGTCGGCCTCGCCGTGCACCAGGCGCACGCCGTCGCTGGCGATGGCCAGGCCCTCGCGCGCGGCGACCGCCGCGGCCACGCGGCGTGAGAAGAAGGCGCGGTCGATGCGTTCGGCCTCGTCGAAGCTCCAGGCGCGCACGCGGATCGCCGAGGCCGGGCTGAACGCACCGCAGGCCAGAAAGCGGCCGTCGGCAGCTTCCACGCGCACGGTCTCGCCGGCGTCGCCGCCGCCCTTGGCGATGGCGCCGTCGAAGACCCAGGGGTGGCGGCGCAGCAGCGCGCGCTCGCGGCCGTCGCGCAATCGGATCACTTTCATGCATGGGATTGTCGCAAGCGCGCGCATGGCCGATGAACGGAGCGTTGCATCCACGGTCCTGCCCCCGCTGAAGGTGTTCCTGAGCCACGCGAGGCCGAGCAAGCCCCTGGTGCGCCGCGTCGCCGCGGCGCTGCCACCGCATGTCGAGTGCTGGCTGGACCAGGACGAGATGGGCCCGGGGCAGAAGTTCCCGGCCCGCATCGAGGCCGGCATCCGCACCGGCTGAGACTTCCGCGTCGTCTTCGTCGACGAGAACGCGCTGGACTCCGCCTGGGTCAAG
>CALJUI010000353.1 GCA_937975735.1 uncultured Rubrivivax sp. | reverse complement strand
GATCGAGACCGATGCCGTCATCGTCGGCGCCGGCCCGGTCGGCCTGTTCCAGGTCTTCGAGCTCGGCCTGCTCGAGATCAAGGCCCACATCATCGACAGCCTGGCCTACCCCGGCGGCCAGTGCATCGAGCTCTACCCGGACAAGCCGATCTACGACATCCCGGCGGTGCCGGTGTGCACCGGCAAGGAGCTCACCGACAACCTGCTCAAGCAGATCGAGCCCTTCGGCGCGACCTTCCACCTCGGCCAGGAAGTCACCGTCGTGCAGAAGCAGGACGACGGCCGCTTCCACGTCGAGACCTCCAAGGGCACGCGCTTCCTGACGAAGACGATCTTCATCGCCGGCGGCGTCGGCTCGTTCCAGCCGCGCACGCTGAAGGTCGAGGGCCTGGACAAGTACGACGGCACGCAGCTGCACTACCGCGTGAAGAACCCGGCGCAGTTCGCCGGCAAGAACCTCGTCATCGTCGGCGGCGGCGACTCGGCGCTCGACTGGACATTGAACTTCGTGCAGCAGGGACCGAACCGCGCCGAGAGCGTGATCCTCGTGCACCGCCGCGACGGCTTCAAGGCCGCGCCGGCGAGCGTGGCCAAGATGCGCGAGCTGTGCGAGGCCTACGAGATGCAGTTCATGGTCGGCCAGGTCACTGCGATCGAGGAACAGTCTGGCCGGTTGACCGCTGTGAAGGTCACCGGCGGCGACGGCGTCACGCGCGTCGTGCCGCTCGACATGCTGCTCGTCTTCTTCGGCCTGAGCCCGAAGCTCGGCCCGATCGCCGAATGGGGGCTGGACCTCGAGCGCAAGCAGATCGTCGTCGACACCGAGAAGTTCCAGACGAACATCCCGGGCATCTTCGCGGTCGGCGACGTCAACACCTACCCGGGCAAGAAGAAGCTGATCCTGTCGGGCTTCCACGAAGCGGCGCTGGCAGCGTTCGGCGCGTCGCCGATCGTCTTCCCGGAGAAGCGCGTGCTGCTGCAGTACACGACGACGAGTCCGAAATTGCACAAGGTGCTGGGCGTCGAGTCGCCGGTGTTCGACTGAGCCTCGGCTCGACCCGACGCGGCCCGCCTCGTGCGGGCCGCTTTCATTTCGATCTATCATCGAGGCTCGCTAGGGGTGTTCGACCGGTGCGCCGGTCTGACTGAGAAAGTCCCTTTGAACCTGTTTGAGGCTCGGCAGAGTCTCAAAGTCCCCAACCGGGGATTGAGGTAATCCTCGCGCAGGGAAGCAGCGTCCAAGGCCCTCGCGGAGATCCCTCCGCCCCGCCATCGACACCGCCGACCTGCCATCCACTGCAGGACGCACGATGGCTTCGACCCACCGACTCACCTTCCTCGCGCTCGCCGCCGCCGCGTGGGCGGCACAAGCGCAGACGACGACCGACGTCGTCACGATCACCGGCCGCAGCAACGCGCCCTCGGTCTCCGGCTTCGGCACGATGCCGCTGGCCAGCAGCCCGATCCAGGCCAGCGTGTTCGGCGCCGACGAACTCGCTGCCGCCGGCGTGAGTTCGCTCGCCGACCTGACGCGGCTCGATGCCGGCATCGCCGACGGCTACAACGCCGTCGGCTACTGGAGCTTCCTGACGATGCGCGGCTTCGTGCTCGACAACCGCAGCAACTACCGCCGCGACGGCCTGCCGATCAACGCCGAGACCGCGCTGACGCTGGCCAACAAGGAGCGCATCGAGGTGCTCAAGGGCACCAGCGGCATCCAGGCCGGCACCAGCGCGCCGGGCGGCCTGGTCAACTTCGTCGTGAAGCGACCCGACATGCGCGTGCGCAGCGCCCGGCTCGAGGCGCAGCAGGGCGGCACGGTGATGGCCCAGGTGGACCTGGCCGAGCGCTTCGGGGCCGAGCAGCGGGCCGGGCTGCGCCTGAACCTGGCCGCCGCCGACCTCGACCCGCGCGCGCGCGACGCGTCGGGCCGCAGCCATGCGTTCGCGCTGGCCGGCGACTGGCAGCTCACGCCGGACACGCGGGTCGAGGCCGAGTTCGAACAGAGCCACCAGCGCCAGCCCAGCGTGCCCGGCTTCAGTCTGCGCGGCAACGTGCTGCCGGACCCGCGCACGTTCGACCCGCTGATCAATCTCAACAACCAGCCCTGGTCGCTGCCGGTGATGCTCGACGGCCAGACCGCGTCGCTGCGCCTGCGCCAGCGCCTGTCCGCCGACTGGCACTTCCAAGCCCACGGCGCGGCGCAGCGGCTGACCAGCGACGACCGCATCGCGTTCCCGTTCGGCTGCTACGACGCGGTGGCCGACGTCTACTGGGCCGACCGCTACTGCCCCGACGGCAGCTTCGACCTCTACGACTTCCGCAGCGAGAACGAGCGCCGCCGCGTCGATGCGCTGGACCTGCAGCTGCTGGGCGTCGCGCGCACCGGCGCGGTCACGCACGAGATCAGCAGCGGCGTGCTGTTCAGCCGCGGCCGCGACCGCTTCCAGCGCCAGGCCTTCAACTACGCCGGCACCGGCAACGACGGCGGCACCGTGATCACGCCGGCGGCGCCGGCGCTGACCGACGAGAACACCAACCGCGACGAGCGCAGCACCGAGCTTTACCTGCGCGACGCGATGCGCCTGTCGCCGACCTGGTCGCTGTGGGCCGGCCTGCGCCACACGCGGCTGCAGCGCGAGAGCGTGCGCACGGATGGTTCCCGGCCGATCGACGTCACGCAGTCCTTCACGACGCCGTGGCTCGCGCTGGCGAACCACTGGACACCGGCGACCACGGTCTACCTGAGCTGGGGCCAGGGCGTCGAGACCGACGTCGCGCCGAACCGCAGCCGCTACGTCAACGCCGGCCAGCCCCTGCCGGCATTGAAGAGCCGCCAGTTCGAGGGCGGCGTCAAGCACGCGCACGACGGCACCGAATGGAGCGTAGTGGGCTTTCGCATCCAGCGCCCGCTGGCCGCCGACATCGGCGCCTGCGACGTCGACGCGAGCTGCGAGCGGCGCATCGACGGCGGCGTGCACCACCAGGGCGTCGAAGCCGCGTTCGCGCACCGCGCCGGCGCCTGGCGCTGGCAGGCCAGCGCGATGTGGCTGGACGCGGCGCGCCAGGGCGCGTCGGACCCGGCGCTCAACGGCCTGCGCCCGACCAACGTTGCCGAGCGCAGCCTGCGCGCACAGGTCGACCACGACCTGCGCGCCCTGCCGGGTCTGCGACTGTCCGCCGCGGCGGTGCACGAGGGGCCGCGCATGGTGCTGCCCGACAACTCGGTGGAGAGCGACGCCTGGACCCGACTCGACCTGAGCGCACGCTGGGCGACGCGCATCGGCGGCGTCTTCACGACCTGGCAGATCGCGCTGGACAACGTCACCGACGAGCGCGCCTGGCGCGAAACGCCCTACCAGTTCGGCCACGCCTACCTGTTTCCATTGGCGCCGCGGACCTGGCGCGCGTCGGTCCAGGCAGCGTTCTGAGCGGCCCGAATCCAGCTATACTTATGGGCTGTTTTCCCCGATAGCTCAGTCGGTAGAGCGCCGGACTGTTAATCCGTAGGTCCCTGGTTCGAGCCCAGGTCGGGGAGCCAAGACACCGTTGCAAGACAAGCAGTTGGCCCAGCCCCCGGCTGGGCTTCTTGCTTTCTGGGTTGCAAGTGCGTTGTTCGTGCGTGCCACAAGCGGCCCTGTTCCGGCTGAACCTGCGTCACCACCCCTTGCACCAGGCCGCCGAGCAGCAGCCGATGGACCGCGGCTTCATCGCGCCGCTGTGCCTGACTGCGACCAGCGGGCTGGCATTGCTGCTGTGTCTGCACCTGGTTGCGGTGATGGCGTTCGTCCTGATGCTGCCCTTCGGCAGGTTCGCGCATGGCGTCTTCCGCCGCGAGGCCCTGCTGAAGTTCGCGATCGAGAAGCGCCAGCCCTCGGGCCTGCGACTCGGCGACGATTGAAGGAATCCGGCGGACCGATGCGCCGCCGGCATCAATCCTTCCCATGCCTGCACTTCCGTCCGGCGCGAGGTCGCCGGACACTTGAGGGCACCAAATGCCCGATTGACGGGCCTGCATGACGAGAGTGCTGATGACCCAAGACCTGAACCTGGCGACGTGGATCGGCCGCAGCGAGACCACAACCGACAACATCGTCGCCGCGCCGGTGAAGGCGCTGACCGCCACGCTCGACCACCCGGCCGCCCCGGTGCCCGACGGCACGCCGCTGCCGCCGCTGTGGCACTGGCTGTACTTCCTGCCGACACACCGCCATCGCGATATCGCCCCCGACGGCCACGCCAAGCGCGGCGGCTTCCTGCCGCCTGTGCCGCTGCCGCGGCGCATGTGGGCCTGCAGCCAGTTCGAGTTCCGCGCCACGGTGCGCCTCGGCGACGCGGTCGAGCGCCGCTCGA
>CALJUI010000352.1 GCA_937975735.1 uncultured Rubrivivax sp. | reverse complement strand
CTACATCGCCTGCGGCATCAGCGGCGCGATCCAGCACCTGGCCGGCATGAAGGACAGCAAGGTCATCGTCTGCATCAACAAGGACCCCGAGGCGCCTATCTTCAGCGTCGCCGACTACGGGCTGGAGGCGGACCTTTTCGAGGCCGTGCCGGAACTCGTCAAGGCGCTCTGAACCGGAGCCATTCCCCCGGGGCGCCCTGACGGCCCGTCGAGGCGCCCCGTTGCATTCTCAGGAGACAGCCATGAGCTACCGCGCGCCGCTGCGCGACATGATGTTCGCGATCAAGGAACTGGCCGACCTGGAGTCGGTCGCCCAGCTGCCCGGCTTCGAGGAGGCCGGCCTGGACACCGCGCAGGCGGTGCTGGAGGAGTCGGCCAAGCTCAACGAGGGCGTGCTCGCGCCGCTGAACTGGACCGGCGACCAGCAGCCATCGAGCTTCAAGGACGGCCAGGTGGCGACGACGCCGGGCTTCAAGGACGCCTTCCGCCAGTTCGCCGAAGGCGGCTGGCAGGGCCTGCAGCACCCGGCCGACTTCGGCGGCCAGGGCCTGCCGAAGACGATCGGCGCGGCCTGCATCGAGATGATCAACAGCGCCAACATGAGCTTCGCGCTGTGCCCGCTGCTGACCGACGGCGCGATCGAGGCGCTGCTGACCGCCGGCACGCCCGAGCAGCAGCAGACCTATATCCCGAAGATGGTCTCCGGCGAGTGGACCGGCACGATGAACCTGACCGAGCCGCAGGCCGGCAGCGACCTGGCCGCGGTGCGCACCCGCGCCGAGCCGCAGCCCGACGGCACCTACAAGATCTTCGGCACCAAGATCTACATCACCTACGGCGAGCACGACCTGGCCGAGAACATCGTCCACCTCGTGCTCGCGCGCGTGACCGGTGCGCCGGAGGGCGTGAAGGGCATCAGCCTGTTCGTCGTGCCGAAGTTCCTCGTCCAGCCCGATGGCAGCCTGGGCGAGCGCAACGACGTGCACTGCGTCAGCATCGAGCACAAGCTCGGCATCAAGGCCAGCCCGACCGCGGTGCTGCAGTACGGCGCCCATGGCGGCGCGATCGGAACGCTGATCGGCGAGGAGAACCGCGGCCTGGAGTACATGTTCATCATGATGAACGCCGCACGCTACGCGGTCGGCGTGCAGGGCATCGCGGTCGCCGAGCGGGCGTACCAGAAGGCGGTCGAGTACGCGCGCGAGCGCGTGCAGGGGCGGCCGGTGGACGGCTCGCTGAAGACCGCCGGCGCGATCATCCACCATCCCGACGTCAAGCGCATGCTGATGACGATGCGCGCGCTGACCGAGGGCTGCCGCGCGATGGCCACGGTGGCCGCGGCGGCCTACGACGCCGCGCACGCGCACCCGGACAAGGACACGCGGGCGCAGAACCAGGCCTTCTACGAATTCCTGGTGCCGCTGGTCAAGGGCTTCTCGACCGAGATGAGCCTGGAGGTCACGAGCCTGGGCGTGCAGGTGCACGGCGGCATGGGCTTCATCGAGGAGACCGGCGCGGCGCAGTACTACCGCGACGCCAAGATCCTGACGATCTACGAAGGCACGACGGCGATCCAGGCCAACGACCTCGTCGGCCGCAAGACGGCGCGCGACGGTGGCGCGGTGGCCAAGGCGATCGCCGGACGGATCGAGGCCACGGAGCAGGCGCTGGCCGAGCGCGACGGCGTCGCCTGCCGCGCGATGCACAAGCGGCTGAAGGCCGCGCGCATCGCCTTCCTCGACGTGGTCGACTACATCGTCGCCGAAGGCCGGCAGCAACCCGGCGGCGTCTACGCCGGATCGGTGCCCTACCTGATGCTGGCCGGCAACCTGGTCGCCGGCTGGCAGATGGCGCGGGCGCTGCTGGTCGCCGAGGACCGGCTCGCCGAGGGCGAGGACAAGGCCTTCATGCAGGCCAAGGTCACCACCGCGCGCTTCTATGCCGACCACGTCCTTTCCCGCGTGCCGGGCCTGCGCGACAGCATCGTCGACGGGGCCGAGGCGGTCACCACCATGGCCCTGGAGTCGTTCTGATGCCGCTGCCCCCCGTCCTCGCGAACCTGCCGCTGCCGATCATCGGCGCGCCGCTGTTCATCGTCAGCAACCCCAAGCTCGTGGTCGCGCAGTGCACGGCCGGCGTGGTCGGCTCGATGCCGGCGCTGAACGCGCGCCCGGCCGAGCAGCTCGACGAGTGGCTGGCCGAGATCACCGAGACGCTGGCGGCCTGGGACCGCGACCATCCCGAGCAGAAGGCGGCGCCGTTCGCGATCAACCAGATCGTGCACAAGACCAACGACCGCCTCGAGCACGACATGCAGGTCTGCGCCAAGTACAAGGTGCCGATCGTCATCACCAGCCTGGGCGCGCGCACCGACATCAACGACGCGGTGCACGCCTGGGGCGGCGTGGTGCTGCACGACGTCATCAACAACTTCTTCGCGAAGAAGGCGATCGAGAAGGGCGCCGATGGCCTGATCCTGGTCGCCGCCGGCGCGGGCGGTCACGCCGGCGTGAAGAGCCCGTTCGCGCTGGTGCAGGAGGTGCGCGAGTGGTTCGACGGACCGATCGCGCTGTCCGGCGCGATCGCCACCGGCGGCGCGGTGCTGGCCGCTCAGGCGATGGGTGCGGACTTCGGCTACGTCGGCAGCGCCTTCATTGCCACCGACGAGGCGCGCGCCAGCGACGCCTACAAGCAGTGCATCGTCGAGAGCAACAGCGACGACATCGTCTACTCGAGCCTGTTCACCGGCGTGCACGGCAACTACCTCAAGCCGTCGATCCGCAACGCCGGCATGGACCCCGACCATCTGCCCGAGAGCGACCCGAGCAAGATGAGCTTCGGCGGCGGCGAGAGCTCGAAGAAGGCGTGGAAGGACATCTGGGGCTGCGGCCAGGGCATCGGCGCGGTCAAGGCGGTCGAGCCCGCCGCCACGCTGATCGCCCGCCTGAAGCGCGAGTACCAGCAGGCCCGCGCGCGCCTGGCGGTGGCCTGACCATGGCGGCCCGCCAGGTCGTCCGCAACGCCAGGCTGTTCGACAGCCACGCGGGTGAGTTCCGGCCCGGCAGCACCCTGGTCATCGAGGGCGAGCGCATCGCGGCGGTGACCCAGCAGACGATCGCCGTCGACGACGCGGCCGTCATCGACGCGGGCGGCCGAGCGGTGCTGCCGGGACTGATCGACTGCCATGTGCATGTCGTCGCGACCTCGCACGACCTGATCGGCCTGGCACTGCAGCCGGCCTCGCTGGTCACTGCGCAGAGCGGGCAGGTGATGCGCGCGATGCTGCACCGCGGCTTCACCACCGTGCGTGATGCGGCCGGCGCCGACCACGGTCTGCGCTCGGCGGTCGCGCGGGGCCTGTTCGACGGGCCGCGCCTGTTCATCGCCGGGCAGCCGATCTCGCAGACCGGTGGTCACTCCGACATGCGTCCCCAGGGCATGCGCGGCGAGATGTATTGCGCCTGCGCCGGGCTCGGCCTGGCCGGGGCCATCGCCGACGGGGTCGGCGAGGTGCGGCGGGCCGTGCGCGAGCAGGTGCGCCAGGGCGTCGACCAGATCAAGATCATGGCCGGCGGCGGCGTGTCCAGCCCGAACGACCCGATCGACGGCACCCAGTTCTCGATGGAGGAGCTGCGCGCCGCGGTCGAGGAGGCCGAGGCGGCCAACCGCTACGCGCTGGCCCACGCCTACTCGCCGCGCGCCGTGACCCGCGCGGTGCAGGCCGGCGTGCGCTCGGTCGAGCACGGCAACCTGATCGACGAGGCCACCGCGCGGATCATGAAGCAGCATGGCACCTACCTGGTGCCGACGCTGTCGACCTACGCCGCGCTGGCCGAGGAGGGGCAGCGCCTGGGCTGGTCCGACGAGATGCTGGCCAAGCTGCAGACCGTGCGCGACCGTGGCCTGGACGCGGTGCGCATCGCCCGCGCCGAGGGCGTGCCGATCGTCTGCGGCACCGACCTGCTGGGCCACATGCACGATAGCCAGAACGGCGAATTCGCGCTGCGTGCGCCGGTGGTGCCGCCGATCGAGCTGCTGCAGAGCGCCACGTCGGTCGCCGCGCGGCTGATGCGCCAGGAGGCGCAGATCGGTGCGCTGGTGCCCGGCGCCTTCGCCGACCTGCTGATCGTCGACGGCGACCCGTCGGCGTCGCTCGAGATGCTGGCCGAGCCCGAGCGCGGCATCCGGCTGCTGATGCAGGGCGGGCACATCGTGCGCGATGCGCTGAACGCCCACCTGCGGCCCGCCCCTGTCAGC
>CALJUI010000351.1 GCA_937975735.1 uncultured Rubrivivax sp. | reverse complement strand
CCGACTACCCGAACCAGGTCAACAACGTCCTGTGCTTCCCGTACATCTTCCGCGGCGCGCTCGATTGCCGCGCGACGACGGTGACCGACGCGATGGAGATCGCGGCCGTGCATGCCATCGCCGACCTGGCCAAGGCCGAGCAGAGCGAGGTCGTGGCCAATGCCTATGCCGGCATCAACCTGACCTTCGGCCCCGACTACCTGATCCCCAAGCCCTTCGACCCGCGGCTGATGATGATCATCGCGCCGGCCGTGGCGCGCGCCGCCGAGGAGTCGGGTGTGGCGCTGCAGCCGATCGCCGACCTGGAGGCCTACCGGCAGAAGCTGCAGACCTTCGTCTACGCCTCCGGCACGACGATGAAGCCGATCTACGCGATGGCCAAGCGCGCCGGGCGCAAGAAGGTGGCCTTCGCCGAGGGCGAGGAGCGTCGCGTGCTGCGCGCGGTGCAGGTGGTCGTCGACGAAGGCCTGGCCGAGCCCTGGCTGGTGGGGCGCACCGCGATCATCGAGGCGCGCATCCAGAAGCTCGGGCTGCGCCTGCAGCGCGGGCGTGACTACCAGGTCATCAACGTCGACGACGACCCGCGCTACCGCGACTACTGGCAGACCTACCACCGGCTGACCGAGCGCAAGGGCGTGACGGTGCCGCTGGCCAAGATCGAGATGCGCCGGCGGCTGACGCTGATCGCGTCGATGCTGCTCTACAAGGGTGAGGTCGACGGCATGATCTGCGGCGCCTGGGGCAATAACCGCCAGCACCTGGACTACATCGACCAGGTGATCGGCAAGCGCGAGGGCTGCTCGGTGTACGCGGCCATGAACGGGCTGATGCTGCCCGGGCGCCAGGTCTTCCTCGTCGACACCCACGTCAACCACGACCCCAGCGCCGAGCAGCTGGCCGAGATCACCGTGATGGCGGCCGAGGAGATGATGCGCTTCGGCCTGCAGCCGCGTGCGGCGCTGCTGTCGCACTCGAACTTCGGCACCAGCGACCATCCGTCGGCGCTGAAGATGCGTGCCGCGCTGGGCCTGATCCGCGAGTCCGCACCCTGGCTGGCCGTGGACGGCGAGATGCACGGCGACCTGGCGCTGGACGCCAACCAGCGGCGCGAGTACATGCCGCGCAGCACGCTTGAGGGCGAGGCCAACCTGCTGGTGCTGCCCACGCCGCCAACATCGCCTACAACCTGCTGAAGACGGCCGCCGGCGGCGGCATCGCGATCGGCCCGGTGCTGCTGGGCGCGGCCAAGCCGGTGCATGTGCTGACGGCGTCCACCACGGTGCGCCGCATCGTCAACATGACCGCACTGGCGGTGGCCGACGCCAACGCGGGGCGCTGATCGCGACGGTGGGCGCCGCGCCAGGCGCCCTGGGCGCGACTGGCGGACGCCTCGGGCAGGGGCGGTCCGTGGCCCGGTCGCGCAACGGTGATGTCCCGGCGCCCGCCGCCTACCGGCTCCACCAAGTGTGCGCTGCAGCATGCGGGCTTTACGCTGCGGCTCCCCTGTAGGCTCCTGCTAATGTTGCTGAGAAGTGTGTGGTTACTGACAGTCCGACGTTGACGCTCCGGAAGCGCCCGGACACTTGAGCGAACCGGGCGATTCGGGTAGCATCCCGCCTTGGTTTTTCAGGGTCTTCCCGTGTTTTCCACCGCGTCAGTCGGTCGCGAGCGGGCGTTCAGTAAGTTGGCGCTCGCTTTTAGTTTGGCTGCTGGCGTGGCCTTCTCGGGCACGTCGCCCGCGGTGGCCAGGGACACGTCGCCTCTCGAACCGCTGGCACCGGCGAGCGTGGCATTGGCCGAGCTCCCCGTGCAGGCGCAGCACACGCATCGTCTCATCCTCAGCGGGGGGCCGTTCCCGTACCGCAAGGATGGCAGCGTGTTCTTCAACCGCGAGAGGCGGCTGCCACTGCACCCGAGAGGCTACTCCCGGGAGTACACGGTCAAGACCCCGGGCTCACGCGACAGGGGCGCGCGCCGCATCGTCTGCGGCGGCGAGCAACCCACGCGGCCCGAGGGCTGCTATTACACCGGCGATCACTACACGAGCTTCCAGCGCATCGTGCATTGATCAGCGGCGGCGACGGGATCCGGCGTTTTTTGG
>CALJUI010000350.1 GCA_937975735.1 uncultured Rubrivivax sp. | reverse complement strand
TGACGGCCAGCCTGCTGCTGGCGATCGCGGCGGGCATTGGCGCGCTGGTGCTCGTCGGCCTGTTCGGCATCGGCGCGGCCGCCCGTTCTATGGCGCGCGGCGGCGGCCACGGCGTGCCGCCGATCATCTGGGGCGGTGGCGGCGACCACGGCGGCTGGGGCGGTGGCGGCGCGGGCGGCGGCTTCTCGTCCGGCGGCGGCGGTGATTTCGGCGGTGGCGGCGCCTCGGGGGACTGGTGACGATGAATCGCTGGCGACGCATCCTCAAGCATCGGCTGTTCGACGACACCGACCTGCGGCGCGCGCTCGACGACGCCGCGCTGGCGCGGTTGGAGGAGCGCGTGCGCACGAGCGAGCGCCGCCACAGCGGCGAGATCCGGCTGTCGGTCGAGGCCGGGCTGCCGCTGTCCTACCTGTGGCGCGGCCTGACCGCGCGCGACCGCGCGATCACGCTCTTCGGCAAGCTGCGCGTGTGGGACACGGAGGCCAACAACGGCGTGCTGATCTATCTGCTGCTGGCCGAGCACGCGATCGAGATCGTCGCCGATCGCGCTCTGGCGCGGCAGGTGCCGGCCGAGCACTGGCAGCGTCTGCTCGGCGACATGCGCGAGGCCTTCCGCGCCGGGCATTTCGAGCAGGGGCTGATGCGGGCGATCGACGAGGTCGAGGCCGAGCTGTGCCGGCACTTCCCGCTCGCGCCGGGGCAGCGCAACCCGAACGAGCTGCCGGACCAGCTGGACCTTCGCTAGCGGCCCAGCGTCCTCCGGATTGACGATGCCGTCGACGGGCGCCGCGCCGACAGTGGCGCGGCCATCCCGGCCTCATCGCATCCAGGAGGATCCATGCCCCGTGCGTTCCACTTCGCTCTTCCCCTCGGCCGCATCGCCGCACTCGGCGGCGCCGCGCTTCTGGCCGCCTGCGGCGGCGGCAGCGGCAGCAGCAGCTCGACCCCGCCCGCCACCGCGACCCGCATCGTCGGCGTCGCCGCCTCCGGCGGCGCGATGGCCGGCGCCACGGTCACGCTGATCGACGCCAGCGCCAGCACCGCCGACCCGGCGCCGCAGACCGCCGACGCCCAGGGCCGCTACGGCTTCGTCGTCGACGGCCTGCAGGCGCCCTACGCGATCCGGGTCGACGGCCTGCAGGACGGGCGGGTGCGAACGCTGTACGCGCTGCTCACCAGTGCCAGCAGCGGCGGCGACAACACCGCCAACGTGACGCCGCTGACCCACGCGGTGGCGGCGTTGGTCGCGCCGGGCGGCGACCCGGCGGCGTTGGCCAGCCCGTCGGCGCTTCAGGGCGCATCCGCGAGCGCCGTCACCCAAGCCGTCGCGACACTCGTCGCGGTGCTGTCCAGCGACCCGGCGATCAAGGCCAGGCTCGATGCGGCCGCCGGCAGCGGCGGCGGTTTCGACCCGGTGCGAACGGCCTTCGCGGCCGACGGCAGCGGGGTCGACGCGGTACTCGACCAGCTGACGGTCACGGTCAACCCGCCGGGCGCGGTGTCCGGCACGGTCCAGATCATGAACAACCTGCACGCCGCCGGCAGCGACGGCACGGCGGGGCCGGTGACCGTCACCGCGGCGACGACGCCGGCCACCGCACCGACGCTGCCGCCCACCGCGGGCGGTGACTTGCCGGCCGCGGCCGACCTGCAAGCCCTCGCGGACGCCTTCGCCGCGTGTTTTGCGCTGCCCGCCGCGCAGCGTGTCACCGCCACCGACGCCGACGGCCACGCCACCGCCATCGCTCCGGCCTGCGACTACGCGGCGCCTGGTTACCTGAACAACGGATACGACTGGCTGCGCAGCCAGGGCGCGACGCTGCAGAACGCCCAGAACGACGGCGCGCGCTTCCAGCGGCCGACGGTCACGCTGGTGATCCCGCCGCTGAACGAGACCGACCCGAAGGTGACCAAGCACCCTTACTGCGACCAGTCGCAGTGCGTGGTGTACGACGTGCGCGGCACGCTGCCGGCGGCGAGCGACCAGCCCTTCCGGCGCACCGGCGTGATCGCCAAGGTCGGCTCGGCCTGGACGCTGGTCGGCAACCACCGGCCGTTCGACATGGACGTGCAGCTGCGGGTGAACCGGCTGATCAACCAGAACGCCGCGCCAGCGAACCCGACGAGCTACTTCTCGAAGTCGCGCTACGAGGGCGCGCTGCGGCTGGCGCTGAACCCGCTCGGGCCCGGCGGCATTCAGAACGTTCGCGCGGTGCGGGTCACCGGGCCGGCGCTGCCGGCCGCTGGCGTGGTGCTGGTGCGCTCGTCGCGCTGCACCTCGGACCGCTTCGCGATCGCGGCCAAGAACGGTGACACCTACGTCGTCGACGGCGGGGTCTACCAGCCACGCTACTACACCAATGGCGCGAGCAACGACTTCAAGTGGGGTGGCGCCGACATCGGCTTCGATGACATCACCGGCTGGCCCGGCGGCAACGTCGACTTCGCCGACTCGCCGACCGACAG
Source organism: uncultured Rubrivivax sp. (assembly GCA_937975735.1). Taxonomy (GTDB): domain Bacteria; phylum Pseudomonadota; class Gammaproteobacteria; order Burkholderiales; family Burkholderiaceae_C; genus Rubrivivax. The sequence goes on along the minus strand of CALJUI010000350.1, from coordinate 8,097 downwards.
CTATGCCGAGCTGCGCCCCTGGGGCGTCTACACCTGGGAGTTCTTCCTGTTCGGCAGTGGCACCCCCGCGGTACCCGACCGCATTCACCGGCACCGCCTGAGCGTGAACGACGTGAACCTCGATCCCTACGGCGACGAAGCGCCCAAGTGGTGGGCCACGCCCTCGGCGGCCAACCTGGCCGACGTCCTGCAGCCCGGCGGCGCGAAGGCCGGTGCGATCACCGACGTCTCGCTGTCTTGGACAGTGCCGGCGTCGCTCGGCCGCGTCGACAGCACCTACGTGTTCTCGCAGAACACCGTGGCGGGCGGCGGCGCGAGCTACAACAAGCGCACGGTGCTGTCGCCGCAGATCGCCAAAGTGGGCGACACGATCGCGAGCATCACCGGCGGTCAGGTGCAGGCCACCTCGGGCGTCGGCACCTCGCCGTTCACCAGCGGCATCGCCGCGGCGCAGAACCCGCGCTGCGCCGAGACCGATCGTGCACTGACGCCGCTGACCGGGAGCAGCGGCGACTACCGCGAGGTCGGGCTGTTCACGACGCTGCCCAACGGCGTGAGGCTGAACTCGGCCTTCTTCTGGTCGCCCTGACGAGCATGCCACGGCGGGCCTGCGGCTGCGGGCCCGCCTCAGTCGGCGTGCGGAATCGGCTTCAGCGCGGTTCGGAAGCGCTCCTTGCGGGGCGGGTGGCCGAGAGGCGGCAGCGTCAGGTCCGACTCCGGCACGGCGTGATTCGGCAGCCGGCCCAGCAGGTCGCGGATCAAGGTCAGCCGGCCGCGCTTCTGGTCGTTGAAGTCGACCAGCGTCCAAGGCGCGAAGTCGGTGTGGGTGGCGGCCAGCATGCGGTCACGGGCCTGCCCGTACTCGACGTACTTCTCGCGCGCCTTCAGGTCGATCGGCGACAGCTTCCAGCGCTTGAGCGGGTCCTCGCGGCGCTCCGCGAAGCGCTCCTCCTGCTGCGCCTGGTCGACCGTCAGCCAGTACTTGAAAAGCAGGATGCCGTCGTCGACGAGCATCCGCTCGAACACCGGCGCCTGGGCCAGGAAGGCCGCGGTCTGCGCTTCGGTGCAAAAGCCCATCACCGGCTCGACGCCGGCGCGGTTGTACCAGCTGCGGTCGAACAGCACGATCTCGCCGGCCGCGGGCAGCTGCGCCGCGTAGCGCTGGAAATACCACTGGGTGGCTTCGCGTTCGCTCGGCTTGGGCAGCGCGACGACCCGGCACTGGCGCGGGTTCAGCGTGTCGGCGATGGCCCCGATCACGCCTCCCTTGCCGGCGGTGTCGCGACCTTCGATCAGCACCAGCAGGCGCTGGCCGGTGTGCTGCAGCCAGCGCGCCATGGCGTTGAGCTCGAGCTCCAGCGGCGCGAGTCGCTTCTCGTAGTCGCGCCGCTTGAGCCGACCGTCGTCGTCCTTCTTCTTGCCCATCGTGCCTCCTGGCCGGCAAGCATAGCGGGGCGGCAAGAAGAAGGGCCCGCCAAGGCGGGCCCGGTTGCGCGGTGCAGCGCCGGCTACTTCTTGCGCAGCTTGGCGATCGCCGCGATCTGCGCCGCCATCATCGCAAACTCGCTCTGCGCCTTGGCCAGGTCGATGTCGCTCTTGGCGTTGCGCATCGCCTCCTCGGCGAGCTTCTTCGCTTCGTTGGCCTTGGCCTCGTCGAGATCGTGGCCGCGGATCGCGGTGTCGGCAAGGACCGTCACCGTGCCCGGCTGCACCTCGAGGATGCCGCCGGCGACGAAGACGAACTCCTCCTCGCCGTTGTCGGCGCGCTCGATGCGCACCGCGCCGGGCCGGATGCGCGTGATCAGCGGCGTGTGGCGCGGCAGGATGCCGAGTTCGCCCTCCTCGCCGGGCAGCGCGACGAACTTCGCCTCGCCCGAGAAGATGCTCTGCTCGGCGCTGACGACGTCGACGTGAATCGTGTTGGCCATGCAGCCCCCTTACTGGAGTTTCTTCGCCTTCTCGAAGGCCTCGTCGATGGTGCCGACCATGTAGAAGGCCTGCTCGGGCAGGTGGTCGCACTCGCCGTTGACGATCATCTTGAAGCCGCGGATGGTCTCCTTCAGCGGCACGTACTTGCCGGGCGAGCCGGTGAAGACCTCGGCGACGTGGAAGGGCTGCGACAGGAAGCGCTGGATCTTGCGCGCGCGAGCCACCGCCAGCTTGTCTTCCGGAGACAGCTCGTCCATGCCCAGGATCGCGATGATGTCGCGCAGTTCCTTGTAGCGCTGCAGCGTCGACTGCACCGCGCGCGTGGTGCTGTAGTGCTCCTCGCCGACGACGTTGGGGTCGACCTGGCGGCTGTTGCTGTCCAGCGGATCCACCGCGGGGTAGATGCCGAGCGACGCGATGTCGCGCGACAGCACGACGGTGGCGTCCAGGTGGGCGAAGGTCGTCGCCGGCGACGGGTCGGTCAGGTCGTCGGCGGGCACGTACACGGCCTGGATCGAGGTGATCGAGCCGACCTTGGTCGACGTGATGCGCTCCTGCAGGCGGCCCATCTCCTCGGCCAGCGTCGGCTGGTATCCCACGGCGGAAGGCATGCGGCCCAGCAGCGCGGACACCTCGGTGCCGGCCAGCGTGTAGCGGTAGATGTTGTCGACGAAGAACAGCACGTCGCGGCCCTCGTCGCGGAACGACTCGGCGATCGTCAGGCCGGTCAGCGCCACGCGCAGGCGGTTGCCCGGCGGCTCGTTCATCTGGCCGTAGACCATCGACACCTTGGACTCGCCCAGGTTCTCGAGGTTGACGACGCCCGACTCGGCCATCTCGTGATAGAAGTCGTTGCCCTCGCGGGTGCGCTCGCCGACGCCGGCGAACACCGACAGGCCCGAGTGCGCCTTCGCGATGTTGTTGATCAGCTCCATCATGTTGACGGTCTTGCCGACGCCGGCGCCGCCGAACAGGCCGACCTTGCCGCCCTTGGCGAACGGGCAGATCAGGTCGATGACCTTGATGCCGGTCTCGAGCAGCTCCTGCGACGGGCTGAGCTCGTCGTAGCTCGGCGCCTTGCGGTGGATCGAGGCGGTCAGTTCGCTGTCGACCGGGCCGCGCTCGTCGATCGGCGTGCCCAGCACGTCCATGATGCGGCCCAGCGTGGCCTTGCCCACCGGCACCGTGATCGGCGCGCCGGTGTTGCCGACGACCAGTCCGCGGCGCAGGCCGTCCGACGAACCCAGCGCGATGGTGCGCACCACGCCGTCGCCGAGCTGCTGCTGGACCTCCAGCGTCAGCGCCGAGCCTTCGAGCTTCAGCGCGTCGTACACGCGGGGCATCTGGTCGCGCGGGAACTCGACGTCGACGACGGCGCCGATGCACTGGACGATCTTGCCTTGGGCTTGTGCTTGGGACATGTCTTGAATCCTTGAATCAGTGGTCTGTTCGGTGCTCAGCCGGCGATGGCCGCCGCGCCGCCGACGATCTCGGAGAGTTCCTTCGTGATCGCCGCCTGCCGCGTCTTGTTGTATATGAGCTTCATCTCGTTGATCAGGTTGCCGGCGTTGTCGGTCGCGGCCTTCATCGCGACCATGCGGGCCGACTGCTCGGAGGCCATGTTCTCGGCCACCGCCTGGTAGACCAGGGCCTCGACGTAGCGCGTCAGCAGCTCGTCGATCACGGTCGGCGCGTCGGGCTCGTACAGGTAGTCCCAGCCGTACTGCGCGCGCTCGGCCTCCGTCTGCTCCAGGCGCTCGGCGGACAGCGGCAGCAGCTTCTCGACCACCGGCTCCTGCTTCATCGTGTTGATGAACTTCGTGTAGCAGAGGTAGACGGCGTCGAGCTTGCCCTCGACGAAGGCGTCGAGCATCACCTTGACCGGCCCGATCAGCTTCTCGAGCTGCGGCGCGTCGCCGAGCTGCACGGCGTGGCTCAGCACCTGCGCGCCGATGCGGTTCAGGAAGCCGAAGCCCTTGTTGCCGATCGCCACCGCCTGCACCTTCGACCCGCCATCCTGCACCTCGCGCATCTTGTTCGTGACGGCGCGCAGGATGTTGGTGTTCAGGCCGCCGCACAGGCCCTTGTCGGTGCTGACGACGATGAAGCCGACCACCTTGGCATTGCCGTCCTGGCGCAGGTAGGGCGAGCGGTACTCGGGGTTGGCCTGCGACAGGTTGGCCGTGATGTTGCGGATCTTGTCGGCGTACGGACGCGCGGCGCGCATGCGCTCCTGCGCCTTGCGCATCTTCGACGCCGAGACCATCTCCATGGCCTTGGTGATCTTCTTCGTGTTCTCGAAGCTCTTGATCTTGCCTCGAATTTCCTTGCCGACAGCCATGGCGGCTCCTTAAGCGAAGGACTTCTTGAAGGCGGCGATCGCCGAAGCCAGTTCCTCTTCCGACGCCTTGTCCATCGCCTTCTCGGTCTCCAGCTTGGTCAGCAACGTGCCGTGGCTGGACTTCAGGTGCTGGTGCAGGCCGTGCTCGAAGGACAGGATCTTCTTGACGTCGACGTCGTCCATGTAGCCCTTGTTGACCGCGAACAGCGTCGCGGCCATCAGGCTGATCGGCAGCGGCGAGTACTGCGGCTGCTTGAGCAGCTCGGTCACGCGGGCACCGCGGTCGAGCTGCTTCTTCGTCGCCGCGTCGAGGTCGGACGCGAACTGCGCGAACGCCGCCAGTTCGCGGTACTGCGCGAGGTCGGTCCGAATGCCGCCCGACAGGCCCTTGATCAGCTTGGTCTGCGCCGCGCCGCCGACCCGCGACACCGAGATGCCGGCGTTGATGGCGGGACGGATGCCGGCGTTGAACAGCGCCGTCTCCAGGAAGATCTGGCCGTCGGTGATCGAGATCACGTTGGTCGGCACGAAGGCCGACACGTCGCCGGCCTGGGTCTCGATGATCGGCAGCGCGGTCAGCGAGCCGGTCTTGCCCTTGACCTCGCCCTTGGTGAACTTCTCGACGTAGTCGGCGTTCACGCGGGCGGCACGCTCGAGGAGGCGGCTGTGGAGATAGAACACGTCGCCGGGGAAGGCTTCGCGACCCGGCGGGCGGCGCAGCAGCAGCGAGACCTGGCGGTAGGCGACGGCCTGCTTGGACAGGTCGTCGTAGATGATCAGCGCGTCCTGCCCGCGGTCGCGGAAGTACTCGCCCATCGTGCAGCCCGAGTAGGCCGACACGTACTGCATCGCCGCCGACTCGGAGGCCGACGCGGCGACGACGATGGTGTAGTCCATCGCGCCGTTGGCTTCCAGCGCGCGCACCACGTTCTTGATCGAGCTGGCCTTCTGCCCGATCGCGACGTAGACGCAGGTCATGTTCTGACCCTTCTGGTTGATGATCGTGTCGACGGCCACGGCGGTCTTGCCGGTCTGGCGGTCGCCGATGATCAGCTCGCGCTGGCCGCGGCCGATCGGCACCATCGAGTCGATCGACTTCAGGCCGGTCTGCACCGGCTGGCTCACCGACTGGCGCGCGATCACGCCGGGTGCGACCTTCTCGATGACGTCGGTCATCTTCGCGTTGACCGGGCCCTTGCCGTCGATCGGCTGGCCCAGCGCATTGACGACGCGACCGATCAGCTCGGGGCCGACCGGCACTTCCAGGATGCGGCCCGTGCACTTGACGGTGTCGCCTTCCGAGATGTGCTCGTACTCGCCCAGGATGACCGCGCCGACCGAGTCGCGCTCGAGGTTCAGCGCCAGGCCGTAGGTGACCTGGCCGCTCTTGTCGGCCGGGAACTCCAGCATTTCGCCGGCCATCACGTCGGACAGGCCATGCACGCGGCAGATGCCGTCGGTCACGGACACGACGGTGCCCTGGTTCTTGATGTCGGCCGAAGCGGCAAGGCCCTCGATGCGGCTCTTGATCAGTTCGGAAATTTCAGCGGGATTGAGTTGCATGGTGTTCTCCGGAAGGTCACGCGGTCAGCGCGAGCTTCATCTGTTCCAACCGGGCCTTGACCGAGGTGTCCAGCACCTCGTCGCCCACCACGGCGCGAATGCCGCCGATCAGTTCGGGGTCGATCTGGACCTTGGCGTCGAGCTTGCGGCCGAAGCGCTTCTCGAGCGAGGCCACGACGTCTTTCAGCGCCGCGTCGTCGATCGGAAAGGCGCTGTAGACGATCGCGTCGGACACGCCGCTGCTGCGGTTCGCCAGCGCCTGGAACTGCGCCGCGATCTCGGGCAACGCGGCCAGGCGGCCGTTCTCGAGCACCGCGTGCAGGAAGTTCTGCACCGCCGGCGAGAGCTGGACGGTCTTGCGCGCGAGCACGTCCGAGATGACGTTGAAGACCAGCTTGTCGGCCACCTTCGGGTGGTCGGCGAACTGGCGCAACTCGGCGTCGCCGACCACGCGGGTCAGCGCGTCGAGCTGCTCGCCCACGGCCGCGGCGTCCCGGCCGGCGGCCTGGAACAGCGCTTCGGCATAGGGGCGGGCGATCGTGGCGAGTTCGGCCATGATCAGAGCTCACCCTTCAGGCGCGTCAGCAGCTCGGCGTGCACGCTCGGGTTGACTTCCTTGCGCAGGATCGCCTCGGCGCCCTTGACGGCCAGGCCGGCAACCTGCTCGCGCAGCGCCTCGCGGGCCTTGATCGCTTCCTGCGCGGCCTCGGCCTTCGCGGCGGCGACGATCTTCGCGCCCTCCTCGCTGGCGCGCGCCTTGGCTTCCTCGATCAGCTGCTGGCCCAGGCGCTCGGCGTCGGCCAGGCGCTTGGCGGCATCGTCGCGGGCGGCGGAGAGCTGCTCCTCGACGCGCTTGTTGGCCAGCGCGAGGTCGGCCTTGGCCTTGTCGGCGGCCGACAGGCCGTCGGCGATCTTCTTCGCGCGCTCGTCGAGCGCCGCGGTGATGGGCGGCCAGACATAGCGCATCGTGAACCAGACCAGGATCGCGAAGACGATCATCTGGACGATGAGTGTGGCGTTGATGTTCACGGCGGGTTCCTCGTCATGGGGAGATCTCAGGCCGCACGGCGTGCGCGCGGCCCGCGAACCGACGCTGACGAATTACTTCGGCAGGTTGGCGATCTGGCCGAGGAACGGGTTCGCGGTGGCGAACCACAGCGCGATACCGGTGCCGATGATGAAGGCCGCGTCGATCAGGCCGGCCAGCAGGAACATCTTGGTCTGCAGTTCGCCCATCAGCTCGGGCTGGCGCGCGGCCGACTCGAGGTACTTGCTGCCCATGATGCCGATGCCGATGCAGGCGCCGACGGCACCGAGACCGATGATCAGGCCGGCGGCCAGGGCGACGAAGCTGATGACTTCCATGGAGAACTCCTGTTGGGAAAGGTTTGGGTGAGGGAAGGAAACGAAAGAAGCGGAACCGCGGTCAGTGCGCGTCGTGCGCCTGGCCGATGTAGACCAGGGCCAGCATCATGAACACGAAGGCCTGCAGCGTGATGATCAGGATGTGGAAGATGGCCCAGACGGTGCCGGCGATCACGTGGCCGATGGCCAGGCCGATGCCGGTGGCCGACAGGCTCCAGGCGCCGCCCATCAGCGCGATCAGCATGAAGATCAGCTCGCCGGCGTAGAGGTTGCCGAACAACCGCATGCCGTGCGAGACGGTCTTCGCGACGAACTCGATGATCTGCATCGCGAAGTTGAACGGGTACAGGAAGATGCTGTTGCCGAACGGCGCGGTGAACAGCTCGTGGATCCAGCCGCCTGCGCCCTTGATCTTCACGTTGTAGACCAGGCACACCAGCAGCACGCCAACCGACAGGCCCATCGTGATCGACAGGTCGGCGGTGGGCACGACGCGCATGTAGTCGGGCGCGCCGATCGCCGGACCGGCGATGTGCCAGATCGCCGGCAGCAGATCGACCGGGATCAGGTCCATCGCGTTCATCAGGAACACCCAGATGAACACGGTCAGCGCCAGCGGGGCGACGAGCTTGCGGCTGGTCGCGTTGTGCACGATGCCCTTGGCCTGGTTCTCGACCATCTCGACCAGCACCTCGACCGCCGCCTGGAACTTGCCCGGCACCCCGGCGGTCGCGCTGCGCGCCGCCATGCGCAGCACCCACACCGTGAGCACGCCCAGCACGATCGAATAGAAGATCGAGTCGACGTTGACCGTCCAGAAGCCGCTGCCCGCCGTCAGGTGCTGCAGGTGGTGGACGATGTACTCGCCCGCGGTGGGCGCGCTGCCTTCGGCTGCCATG
>CALJUI010000349.1 GCA_937975735.1 uncultured Rubrivivax sp. | reverse complement strand
TCCGCGCGGGGGTGGGCTGCTTTGCGGCTCCGGGCGTTTCGTCCGCCCGGGGCGGCGCGAGCTGGGGCGCGAGGGCCTCGCGGTCACGGTGGTCGATCCGGCGACGCCGGCCGACGAGGCCGAGGGCATCGTGCACGGCAGCCCGGCCGACTTCGAAGTCCTGCGCGAGGCGCGCGCCGAGGCGGCCGACGGCGTCGTCATCGGCACCGACGACGACACCGACAACCTGGCGATCGCGGTGATGCTGCGCGAGGTCAACCCGGCGGCCTTCGTCGTGATGCGTCAGAACCAGCGCCGCAACGTGCCGCTGTTCCGCGCCCTCGAGGCGGACATCGGGATGCTGTCGGGCTACGTCGTCGCCGCCGAGGTGCTGCGCCATATCCGCTCGCCGCAGCTGTCGTACTTCCTGAAGCTCGCGCGCCAGCAGGACGAGGCCTGGGCGCACGCCCTGCTCGAGCGCATGCGCGAGCGCATCGGCCATCACACGGTGGAGGCCTGGTCGACGATCATCGACCTGCGCCACGCGCCGGCGGTGGTGGCGCGGCTGCGCGCCGGCGGCACGGTGACGGTCGGTGCGCTGATGCGGGCGCCGGACAACCGGGCGCTGCGCCTGCACGCGTTGCCGTTGCTGCTGCAGCCGGCCGGCGGCGGCAAGACCCTGCTGCCGCCGGACGACACGCCGCTGGGCGAGGGCGACCGCCTGCTGATGGGCGGCCGCGAACTGGCGCGTGCGCGCCAGCGCCTGGCCGTCAGCGACGCGACCGTGCTGGGCTACCTGCTCGACGGCGTCGAAGGCGGCCGCAGCACCCCCGTCCAGGCGACGGCCGACGCGGCACAATGAGCCGCCGCCGGGCCCCGCCCGCGACCCTGCCCCGCGCTTGACCTCCTCGCCGCCACGCACGCTCTCGGCCACCGCCGCGCTCACGCTCGGCGCGCTCGGCGTCGTCTACGGCGACATCGGCACCAGCCCGCTGTACGCGCTGAAAGAGGTCTTCCACGCCGGCCACGTGGCGATGTCGCCGGCCAACGTGCTGGGCGTGCTGTCGCTGATCTTCTGGACGATCACGGTGATCGTGTCACTGAAGTACGTGCTGCTGATCCTGCGCGCCGACAACCACGGCGAGGGCGGGCTGATCGCGATGCTCGCGCTGGCGCTGCAGGCGGTCGCCGATCGCCCGGTGTTGCGCCGGCGGCTGTTCGTGCTGGGCATGTTCGGCACCGCGATCTTCTACGGCGACGGCATCATCACGCCGGCGATCTCGGTGCTCTCCGCGGTCGAGGGGCTGGAGGTCGCGGCGCCGCGGCTGCACGAGGCGGTGGTGCCGATCACGCTGCTGGTGCTGACCGCGCTGTTCGCGGTGCAGCGCTTCGGCACCGGGGGCATCGGCCGCGCCTTCGGGCCGATCACGCTGCTGTGGTTCGTCGTGCTGACGGCGCTCGGGCTGCCGCACATCGCGGCCCATCCCTCGGTGCTGGCGGCGCTGAGCCCGCACCACGCGCTGGGCTTCGTCGCCGCCCAGCCGGGCATCGCCTTCCTCGCGCTGGGCGCCGTCGTGCTGGTGGTCACCGGCGGCGAGGCGCTCTATGCCGACCTCGGCCACTTCGGCAAGCGGCCCATCCGCATCGCCTGGTACGCGATCGTGATGCCGGCGCTGGTGGTCAACTACTTCGGCCAGGGCGCGCTGCTGCTGGCCGACCCGGCGGCGGTGGAGAACCCCTTCTACCTGATGGCGCCGGCCTGGGCGCGGCTGCCGCTAGTCTTCCTGGCCACCGCGGCGACGGTGATCGCGTCGCAGGCGCTGATCACGGCGGCGTTCTCGGTCACCAGCCAGGCGATCCAGCTCGGCCTACTGCCGCGCATGCGCGTGCTGCACACCTCGGTGCGCGAGGCGGGGCAGATCTACGTGCCGGTGATCAACTGGGGCCTGTACGTCTTCATCGTGCTGGCGGTGGTGCTGTTCCAGTCGGCGACCAACCTGGCCTCGGCCTACGGCATCGCGGTGACGCTGGACATGACGATCACGACGGCGATGACCTTCTTCGTGATCCGTCACGGCTGGAAGTACCCGCTGTGGCTGTGCATCGCGGCGACCGGCGCGTTCTTCGTCGTCGACCTGCTGTTCTTCGCGTCGAACGCGCTGAAGCTGCTCGCCGGCGGCTGGTTCCCGCTGGCCATCGGCGGCGGCATGTTCGTGCTGATGCTGACCTGGGCGCAGGGCCGCAAGGCGATGGTCGCGAAGCTGCGCGAGGACGCGCTCGACCTGCCCGGCTTCCTCGACGCGGTCTTCGTCGATCCGCCGGCGCGGGTGCCGGGAACCGCGGTCTTCCTCGCCGCCGAGCAGGGCCTGGTGCCGAACGCGCTGCTGCACAACCTGAAGCACAACAAGGTGCTGCACGAGTACAACCTGTTCGTGTCGGTCCGCCACCACGAGGTGCCGTGGATCGGCTTCGACCGCCGCGTCGAGGCGACCCCGCTGGGTCACGACTGCTGGCAGGTCGCGTTGCACTTCGGATTCAAGAACGCCCCCGACGTGCCGGCCGCGCTGAAGCTGCTGGAGCGCCGCGGCGTGCCGCTGCCGGAGATGGACACCAGCTACTTCCTGTCACGCGACACCGTGACGCCCGCACTGGGTCGTGGCATGTCGCCCTGGCGGCGCAAGCTGTTCGCGACGCTGCATCGCAACGCCGCAGCGGCGGCCGACTTCCTCTACCTGCCGGCCAACCGGGTCGTCGAACTCGGCACCAAGCTCGAGATCTGAGCCGGCGCCGCCTCCGGCGGTGCGACCCGCAGGCGCACGCCGCCGCCGGGCGGGATGGCCTGCCAGTGCTCGTGCTGGCCGTCGAGCGGCTCGGACGCGAGGATGCGGCCGTGGGCGTTCTCGCCGACGTACAGCGACGGCGGCTGGCCGTCGCTGGCGTAGCGCACCGCGTGGATCTCCTCGCCGTCGCTGAGCACGGCGGTGAATCGCAGGGGCTCGTCGATGCCGGCGCTGCGCATCTGCTTGAGCGTGTGCTCGAGCACCGACTGCAGCGCGAACTCGGCGTCCTCGCCGGCCTCGATGCGTGCCATCGTCAGCAGGAACAGCAGCTCGGAGTCGGTCGCGCCCTGGCGCGCGGCGTACATCGGGTCGGGCAGCATCGCCTCGAGCGCACGGCGGACGAGCGGGTACCCGCCGATCTGGCCGTTGTGCATGAACAGCCAGTGGCCGAAGCGGAACGGGTGGCAGTTCTGCCGCGCGATCGCGGTGCCGGTCGAGGCCCGCACGTGGGCGAAGAACAGCCGCGAGCGCACCGTCGCGCACAGCGACTGCAGGTTCTGGTCGGACCAGGCCGGCATCACCTCGCGGTAGACGCCGGGCTCCGGGCCCTCGCCGTACCAGCCGACGCCGAAGCCGTCGCCGTTGGTCACGGTGCGCGCCTCGTGCGCGCGCAGCGACTGGCGCAGCAGCGAGTGGGCCGGCGTGCAGACCACCGCATCCAGCGGGATCGGCTCACCGAGGTAGGCGACGAGGCGGCACATGGGGCTTTGTCGGCCGTCCGCCGCCGGGCTTGAGCCCGGCTATGCTTGGCCGCGGTCAAGGGAGGGGCAGAGTGCGCTGGTGGGCCGATTTCTCGCTGTCGGCCGTGGTCGCCGGCTTCGTCGCCGTGCTCGTGGGCTTCACGAGCTCGGTGGTCATCGTGTTCCAGGCGGCGGCCGCGCTCGGCGCGACGCCGGGGCAGACCGCCTCCTGGATCTGGGCCCTGGGCCTCGGCATGGGGTTGACCAGCATCGGCCTGAGCCTGTGGCGGCGCGAGCCGGTGCTCACCGCCTGGTCGACGCCCGGCGCGGCGCTGCTCGTGACTGCCGGCGTCGGCGTGCCGATGGCCGAGGCGGTCGGCGCCTTCGTGGTCTGCGCTGCGCTGATCGTCGCCGCTGGCGCCAGCGGCCTGTTCGAGCGCCTGATGAACCGCATCCCGCAGGCGCTGGCCGCGGCGCTGCTGGCGGGCGTGCTGGCGCGCTTCGCGATCGACGCCTTCCTCGCGCTGGGCACCGAATTCGCGCTCGTCGCCCCGATGGGCCTGGCCTATCTGCTCGGGCGCCGCTGGTGGCCGCGCTACGCGGTGCCCGGCGTGCTGGCGCTCGGCACCGTGCTGGCCGCCGGCAGCGGCCGGCTCGCGCTCGGCGCGGTCGACTGGCAGTGGGTGGTGCCGGTCTGGACGACGCCGTCGTTCAGCCTCGGCGCGGTGATCGGCGTCGCGCTGCCGCTGTTCGTCGTCACGATGGCCTCGCAGAACCTGCCCGGCGTCGCCGCGCAGCGCGCCGCCGGCTACGCCACGCCGGTGTCGCCGGTGATCACCGCGACCGGCCTGGCGACGCTGGTGCTGGCGCCGTTCGGCGGCTATGCACTGAACCTGGCGGCGATCACCGCGGCGATCTGCATGAGCCGCGAGGCGCACGAGGATCCGTCGCGGCGGTACATGGCGGCGGTGATGGCCGGCGTCTTCTACCTCGTGCTCGGCCTGCTCGGCGCCGCCGTCGTCGGGCTGATCGCGGCGTTCCCGAAGGCGCTGGTGCTGGCGGTCGCCGGTTTCGCGCTGCTTGGCACGATCGGCTCGGGGCTGGCGGTGGCGATGAAGGACGAGGCCAGCCGCGAGGCGGCGCTGATCACCTTCCTCGTGACCGCCAGCGGCCTCGTGCTGTGGGGCGTCGGCTCGGCCTTCTGGGGCGTGGTCGCCGGCGCGTTCGCGCTCGCTGTGCAACACTTCCGCCGACCATGAGACTGCTCTTCGTCGCCGACCCGCTCGAGTCGTTCAAGCCGTACAAGGACAGCACCTTCGCGATGATGCGCGAGGCCGCGAAGCGCGGCCACACGCTGATGGCCTGCGAGCCGAAGGACCTGCGCTGGCAGTCCGGCGAGCCGGTGACCGGCTTCGTGCGCGACATCGAGCTGTCCGGCCGCACCGACGCCGACTGGTTCCGTGCCGCCCAGCAGCGCCCCGACGAACGCCCGCAGCCCTTGTGCGAGGTCGACGCGGTGCTGATGCGCAAGGACCCGCCGTTCGACCCGGAGTACATCTACGCCACGCACCTGCTCGGCCAGGCCCAGCGCGAGGGCGCGCGCGTGTTCAACGACCCACAGGCGCTGCGCAATCATCCGGAAAAGCTCGCCATCCTCGAGTTCGCCGAGCACATCGCGCCGACCCTGGTCACCCGCGACCCGGCCGACATCCGCCGCTTCCATGCCGAGCACCGCGACATCATCCTGAAGCCGCTCGACGGCATGGGCGGCATGGGCATCTTCCGCGTCGGTGCCGACGGCCTGAACCTGGGCAGCATCGTCGAGACGCTGAACCGCGGCGGCGCCGCCACGGTGATGGTGCAGCGCTACCTGCCCGAGATCGCGCAGGGCGACAAGCGCGTGCTGATCATCGACGGCGTGCCGGTGCCGCAGGTGCTGGCGCGCATCCCGCAGGGCAGCGAGATCCGCGGCAACCTCGCCGCCGGCGGCAAGGGCGTCGCGCAGCCGCTGGCCGAGGAAGACCGACGCATCGCCGAGGCGATCGGCCCGGTGCTCGCCGCGCGCGGGCTGCTGCTGGTCGGACTCGACCTGATCGGCCAGTGCATCACCGAGATCAACGTCACCAGCCCGACCTGCTTCCAGGAGATCACCGACCAGACCGGCGTCGACGTCGCGGCGATCTTCGTCGACGCGCTCGAGCGGCGGCTGCATCCAGTGGCGGCGCCGCCGCGGAACACTCCCGCATGAAACACGCTTTGATTTGCCTGGCGGCCTGTGCCGTCTTGCCGGCGCTCGCCAATCACGGCGGCCCGGTCACCGGGGCGCCCCAGACGGTCATCATTCAGGGCCACTACAACAACGCCGTCGGCATGCACGACGCGGCCTCGGCCGGCACCGTGCAGCGCTCTTTGCTCGAGACGCGCCCGGCCCAGCGTCCGGGCGAGATGCTCGAGTTCGTGCCCGGCGTCATCGTGACCCAGCACTCGGGCGACGGCAAGGCCAACCAGTATTTCCTGCGCGGCTTCAACCTCGACCACGGCACCGACTTCGCCACCAGGCTGGCGGGCATGCCGCTGAACATGCCCTCGCACGGCCACGGCCAGGGCTACACCGACCTGAACTTCCTGATCCCGGAACTGGTCGCGCGCATGGACTACCGCAAGGGGCCCTACGACGCCTACGTGGGCGACTTCGCGGCGGCCGGCTCGGTCGACATCCACCTGCTGCCCCGGCTCGAGGCGCCCTTCGCCCAGTTGACGCTGGGGCCGCATGCCCACCGGCGCGGACTGGCCGGCGCCTCGGTGAGCCTGGCGGCGGACACCGACCTGATGGCCGCGCTCGAGTGGACGCACAGCGACGGGCCCTGGACCGTGCCGCAGGGGCTGCGCAAGCGCAACGGCCTGGTGCAGCTCAGCGGAGGCACGCGCAGCCGCGGCTACAGCCTGCTGGCGATGGCCTACGACGCGCAATGGACGGCCACCGACCAGGTGCCCGAGCGACTGCTCGCACCGGGCAGCGGCTTCGGGCGCTTCGACTCGCTCGACCCGACCGCCGGCGGCCGCACGCGCCGGCAGTCGCTGTCGGGCGACTGGCACCTGGACACGCCGAACGGCCGCACGACGCTGTCGGCCTACGCGGTGAGCTACGCGCTCGACCTGAACTCGAACTTCACCTATGCGCTGGCGCGCCCGGCGCAGGGCGACCAGTTCAAGCAGCGCGACGACCGCCGGATCTTCGGGTTCGATGCCGGCCACGTGTTCAACCACGACCTCGGTGACTGGCCGGCCCGCACCGGATTCGGTCTGCAGTGGCGGCACGACCGCATCCGCAACGGGCTGTACGACAGCGTCGCCCGCGAGATCGCGGCGACCACGCGGGAGGACCGCATCCGCCAGCACCAGATCGGCCTGTGGGCCAACACTGCGGTCGAGTTCGCCCCCCGCTGGCGGGCCGTGCTCGGCCTGCGCGCCGACCACCTGCGCGCGAGCGTCGATGCGCTGACCGAGCCCGCCAACGGCGGCCGGGCGCGCGCCGACCAGCTCTCGCCGAAGCTGGCCGTGATCTGGCAGCCGAATCCGAGGCAGGAGTTCTTCGCCAATGCGGGACGAGGCTTTCACAGCAACGACGCGCGCGGCATGACCGCCACGCTCGATCCCCAATCCGGCCTGCCGGTGGACCGAGTCGCGCCGCTGGTGCCGGTCGACGCCGCCGAGCTCGGCTGGCGCACGCAGGCGGTGCCGGGCCTACAGAGCACGCTGGCGCTGTGGACGCTGCGATCCGACTCCGAGCTGGTCTACGTCGGCGACGCCGGCAGCACCGAGGCCAGCGGTGCCAGCCGGCGTCGCGGCGTCGAATGGAGCAACCGCTGGACGCCGGTGCCCTGGTTCCTGCTCGATGCCGACTTCGCGATCAGCCGCGGTCGCTTCGACAACGGCGACCGGATCCCCAACGCGGTCGACCGCGTCGCGTCGGTCGCGGCCACGGTGCGCGACCGGCAGGGCTGGACCGCCAGCCTGCAGTGGCGCTACCTCGGCAGCGGCGCGCTGGTCGAGGACAACAGCGTGCGTTCGCTGCCGTCATCGACCTTCAACCTGCGGCTGACCAGGGTGCTGGGCGAGCGGGCGGCGCTGACGCTGGACGTCTTCAACCTGTTCGACCGCGAGGTCAACGACATCCAGTACTTCTACGAATCCCGGTTGCCCGGGGAGGCCGCCGCGGTGGCCGACCGCCACCTGCATCCGGCGGAGCCGCGCAGCGCCCGGGTCACCTTGCAGGCGAGGTTCTGATGCGCCGGTGGGCCGCGGCCTTGGCCCTGGCGATGGTGTCGGCGGCGGCCCCGGCGCACGACACTTGGTTCACCACGATGCCGCTGAACCCGCGCGGACAGTGGGTGCTGGCGCTGGGCACGGGCACCGCGTTTCCGGTCTACGAGACGCCGGTTGCGGCGCACCAGCTCGCGCACAGCGGCTGCGTGGGCGAGGCGGTTCGCGAGCGGCCGCTGCGCGACGCCGGCACCGATGTGGCGGGCACCGCGCTGCTGCTGCGTACCGGCCGTCCGGTGTCGGCGCTGGCGGCGGCGAGCTGCTGGGCCCGACTGGTGCCGATCGACATCCAGATCGACGACCCGACGGTCGAGATCTACCTCGACGAGATCCAGGCCTTGCCGGCCGTTCGCGCGCGCTGGGCCGAACTGAAGGCACGCGGGGTGCGCTTTCAGGAGACCTACGTCAAGCACGCACGCCTGGAAATCGACGGCGAGTCGGGCGGCCCCGCGACGGCTTTGCCCGAGCTGGGCCTGGACGCCCGCCTGGAGACCACGCCGCGGCCGCTGCGCGCCGGCGAGCGCGTGCGCATCCAGGTGCTGCGCGACGGGCAACCGCTGGCCGGCCTGCCGGTGCAGTTCCGCAGCGAGCTCAGCCCGCTCGGTCTGTGGCGGATCACTGACGCCGAGGGCCGCGTCGAGACGGTGCTGCCGCTGGCCGGGCGCTGGCTCCTGCGCGGCACCGACCTGCGGCCGGCCGCCGATGGGTCGGACCGCTGGGAGAGCCGCTTCCTGACGCTGGCCTTCGAGGTCCAGACCAGGCGCTGAAGCCGGCCTGGCCGACAATCGGCCATGGCCCTGCTCAGTCTGACCGACGCCCATCTCGCCTACGGCCACGTCCCGCTGCTCGACGGCGCCGCGCTGTCGCTCGAGGCCGGCGAGCGGCTGGCGCTGATCGGCCGCAACGGCGCGGGCAAGTCCTCGCTGCTGAAGGTGCTGGCCGGGCTCGAGAAGCTCGACGACGGCCTGCTTCAGACCCAGGGCGGCGTGCGCCGGACCTATGTCGCGCAGGAGCCGACGTTCGCGCCCGGCGTGAAGGTGTTCGATGCGGTGGCCGAAGGCGTCGCCGAGGCCCGGGCATTGCGCGAGCGCTACGAACGTCATGCGTCGGGCGACGACCTCGACGCGCTGCAGACGCGCATCGAGGCGCTCGGTGGCTGGACCTGGGAACAGCGCGTCGACGAGGCGCTGCAGCGCCTGCACCTGGACGGCGCGACCGCGGTCGAGGCGCTGTCGGGCGGCACGAAGAAGCGCGTCGCGCTGGCGCGCGCGCTGGTCGCCGCGCCCGACGTGCTGCTGCTCGACGAGCCGACCAACCACCTGGACGTCGACGCGATCGAGTGGCTGCAGGATCTGCTTGCGGGCCGCCGGGCCGTCCCAAGGCCCGCGCTCCCCTCGGGGGACGACGCCGAAGGCGTCAAGGGGCGCTCGGCCTTCGGCTGGCGCGGCGCGCTGATCCTGGTCTCGCACGACCGCGCCTTCATCGACGCTGTCGCCACGCGCATCGTCGAGCTCGACCGCGGCACGCTGCGCAGCTATCCGGGGAGCTTCGGCGCCTACGAGGCGACGAAGGCGCGCGAGCTCGAGGACGAGGCGCTCGCCAACGCGCGCGCCGACAAGCTGCTGGCGGCCGAGGAGGTCTGGATCCGCAAGGGCGTCGAGGCGCGGCGCACGCGCAGCGTCGGCCGGATCGCGCGCCTGCACGAACTGCGCCGCCGGCGCGCAGCGCGGCGCGAGCAGCTCGGCCGCGTCCGGCTCGAGATCGACGCCGGGCTGCCACCGGGCAAGATCGTCGCCGAACTGAACGAAGTCAGCATGCGCTTCGGCGACCGCACGCTGATCGACCGCTTCAGCGCGACGATCCTGCGCGGCGACAAGGTCGGCCTGATCGGGCCGAACGGCTGCGGCAAGACGACGCTGCTGAAGCTGATCCTCGGCGAGCTCGAGCCCTCCGCCGGCAGCGTGCGTCGCGGCACGCGGCTGCAGGTCGCCTACTTCGACCAGCTGCGCGCCGGGCTGGACCTGGACGCGACGGTGGCCGACACGATCAGTCCGGGCAGCGAGTGGGTCGAGGTCGCGGGCCAGCGCAAGCACGTGATGAGCTACCTCGGCGACTTCCTGTTCTCGCCGCAGCGCGCGAACTCGCCGGTGCGCACGCTCTCCGGCGGCGAGCGCAACCGGTTGCTGCTCGCGCGCCTGTTCGCGCTGCCGGCCAACGTGCTCGTGCTCGACGAGCCGACCAACGACCTCGACATCGACACGCTCGAGCTGCTCGAGGAACTGCTGCAGTCCTACGCCGGCACCGTGTTCCTCGTCAGCCACGACCGCCGCTTCCTGGACAACGTCGTCACCAGCACGATCGCCTGGGAAGGCGACCCGGCCTTCGGAGGCCGGCCGGGGCTGTGGCGCGAATACGAAGGCGGCTACGAGGACTGGCGCCAGCAGCGCGAGCGCGGCCGGGTCGAGCCGGCGGCCGTGACACCGGCGCCGAAGCCGGCCGCCCCGGCCGCCGCACCGGCGTCCTCGCCCCGGAAACTCGGCTACAAGGCCCAGCGCGAACTCGACGAGTTGCCGGCCCGCATCGACGCACTGGAGGCCGAGCAGCGCGGACTCGCCGAGCGGCTGGCCGACCCGGCGCTGTACCAGCAGGAACCCGGGCGCGTGGCCGAGCTGAACCGGCGCTACGCGCAGATCGAGGACGAACTGATGGACTGCCTGGAGCGCTGGGAGGCGCTGTCCACGCGCTGAGTCAACGCGTGCCGAAGTGCGTGGCCGATGGGTGGGTGCGGCTGACGATCAGCGCGGCCTGCAGGTACAGGCCGTTGAGCAGGCGCATCGCGCGCTCGCGGTCGAAACCGGGCCAGGCGGCGATCTCGCGCAGGTTCGTCGTCTGGCGGCGCAGCCGCTCGGCCGCGGCGGCCAGTGAACCGGTCAGGTGCAGCGCGTCGATCTCGGTGAAGTCCGCAATGGTGTAGACCGCCGGGCATGCGGTATCGAGCAGCAGTATGCACCGCGCGCCGCGCAGCGACAGCTAACAGAATATCAGGCCGAGCGGCACGGTCTGCCCGAGGTCCAGCGCCGGCGGCGCCGGCTCGACGTGCAGCACGGTCAGGTCGGACAGGCGCAGCGCCAGGAACTGCTCGGTGCTCATCGGGCACAGCGCGGCGCGCCTGGCCGGCAGCACGGTCAGCGGCACCACGCGCGCGTCGGTCTGCAGGTGCATCACCAGGCCGCGCTGGTGACGCAGCGCGGCGGCCAGCACGTCCAGCGGTTCCATCGTGTCCAGCGTCGGCCCGTCGAAGCGGGCCAGGTCCTGCGACAGCGTCGGGCTCAGCGAGGACAGGCGCGTGCTGCGGTCGCCACGCACCGTCTCGTCGAGGTAGCGGCGGAAGGCGCTGACGCGCATCAGCTCGGGGGCGCCGACGGGCAGTGTCGATTCGAACATCGGGGCTGACTCCAGGCACGATGGTATGCCGGTCAGCGGCCGTCTGCGCGACGTTTGCATGTGTAACCGGGACGGGGCATGACGCGCCGTCAGCGCGCGCGGCGGGCCTGCAGCGCGCGCCAGAAGCGCCCGTCCTCGGTGGCGGCGAAGTTCACCCGCATCAGCGTGCCCGGCCGGCGCACCGGATGGAACAGCGTGCCGGGGGCCAGCAGCCAACCGTCGTCGAGCATCGCCAGCGCCAACGCCTCGGTGTCGGCGCCGACGTCGACCCAGCCGAACAGGCCCTGCGGCGGCGTCACGAAGCGACAGCCGGCCTGCAGCGCCAGCCGCTCGGAGCGCGCCCGGGCGCGCTCGAGCCGCTGCACGATGCGCTCGGCGTGCCGTCGCAGCGCGCCTTGCTGCAGGCACCAGGCGATCGCCTGCTCGAGCGGCGCCGGCGTCGTCAGCGTCGACAGCAGCTTGCTGTCGATCAGCCGCTCGGCCAGCGACGGTGCCGCGGCGAGGAAGCCGACGCGCCACTGCGGCGTCAGGATCTTGGAGAAGCCCGACACCAGCACCGTGCGCCGCAGGCCGTCGAGCGCCGACAGCCGGGTCGCGTGGGCCGGCGCCAGGAAGGCGTAGGTGTCGTCCTCGACGACGTGGAAGTCGTGCGCCTCGGCCAGCTGTAGCACCCGGTGCGCCGTGGCCGGGCCGAGTGACTGGCCGGTCGGGTTGTGCAGCACCGACACCGTGACGTACAGGCGCGGCCGGTGCGCCGCCAGCAGCGCGCGCATCACCGCCAGGTCGGGCCCGTCGGCTCGCCGCGGCACCGGCAGCAGCCGCATGCCCAGGCGCGTCAGCCGTTCGTATTCGACGGCCCAGCCGGGCTCGTCGACGAGCACCGCGTCGCCCGGCTGCAGCAAGGTGCGCGCGACCAGGTCCAGCGCGTGGGTGGCGCCGACCGTGGTGACGATCTGGTCCGGCTCGGAGACGACACGGAGGTCGCCGAGCCGGTGCGACAGCGCGCCGCGCAGCGTGGCGTCGCCGGCCGGGTCGCCGTAGCCGACCCAGGCCTCCGCGGCCGGCCCGGCGGTGGCGCGGCGCAGCGCGCGCTGCAGCTGGACTAGAGACTGGCTGGCGGCGACTGGCGCC
>CALJUI010000348.1 GCA_937975735.1 uncultured Rubrivivax sp. | reverse complement strand
GGGACTTGAGCGAACGAGCGCGCGCCGAGATGCACGCCAAAGCCTGCCGGAAGCTCCGCGCCGAGAACCGGTCTCGGCAGCTGATGCTGTCGTACCTGGCCCACGAAATCGGCAATCCGCTCAATGGCATCCTCGGATTGACCAGCCAGTTGCTTGCGGCCGGTGCGGACCCCCTCAGCCCCACCCAGCGCCGCTATCTGGAGCTGGTGGTCGACAGTGGTCAGGTCCTGCATCAACTGATGCATGATGTCATCGACCTGACCAGGTTCCAGTCCGGAGGGTTCAGCGTCGAATCGGGCAAGGTCATGCTTGGCACGCTCGTGACTTCCGTGCTCGACACACTACGGACCATGGCCGAACGGCATGGTGTGGAGCTGGTCGAGCCCGATGGCGGGCTTGATCTGACCGTGCTCGCCGACGCCACACGACTCAAGCAGTGCCTGCACAACTTGATCAGCAACGCCTGCAAGTACGGTCGTCCCGGTGGTCAGGTCCGCGTGAGCTTGCATGCATGCCAGCACGAGGTCGAGATCGCCATTTCGGACGATGGGCGTGGCTTGACTGCCGACCAGATGACGCGGATGTTCCACCCCTTCGAGCGCCTCGGTCGTCGAGGTCCTGCGGGACACGGCCTAGGCTTGGCCGTGACGCAGATGCTGACCGAGGCCATGAACGGCAGGCTGGAGGCACGATCCGAGCCGAATGTGGGCAGTCGGTTTGCCATCGTGCTTCCGCGAGCAGCGGTCATCAACTGAGCTGAGCCGAGCCAGACGGCAGTCTGCCCGATGCAAGGGCACCTGCCGCAGGTGGCGGGCCCTGATGGCGACACCCGGCGGGGCTCACGCCACCTTGGCGTCCAGCACGCGCAGGCCCAGCGCACGAGCGAGTGGTGCCAGCTTGGCCGGGTTGAGCACGGCCACCACCTCGTCGATGCGCTCGCCGTCCGCGTGCACCTGGATCACGGCGCGCAGCACGTCGCCGCGGCGCGCGATCAACGCCGGCCAGCCGTTGGCCCAGCCCAGCACCGCCGTGTCCTGCGGCCCGCGCTGCTGCCACACGCCGCGGTACAGGCGCGCCACCGCGCGGGCGCCGTGCAGCGGCTTGCGCGCCGCGGTGACGACGCCACCCCCGTCGGAGCGCGCCACCACGTCGTCGGCCAGCAGGCGCATCAGCGCGGGCAGGTCGCCATGCTCGCAGGCGCGCAGGAAGGCCTCGAGCAACTCGCGATGGCGCTGCGGCGACGCGGTGCCGCGCGGGCGGGCGTGCAGCACCTGGCGCGGGGGGCGGTAGCTCTGCCGGCAGGCGGCCTCGCTGCGGTCCAGCATGCGCCCGACCTCCCCGTGCGAGTAGTCGAACACCTCGTGCAGCAGGAACGTGGCGCGCTCCAGCGGCGTCAGCGCCTCCAACAGGGCCAGGAAGGCCAGCGATACCGACTGCAGCCGCTCCAGGTCCCGCTCGGCCGACGGCTGGACCGTGGCGTCGGTGTCGAGCAGGGCCATCGAGGCGTCGTCGCCCAGCGGCTCGGGCAGCCAGGGGCCCGGGTACTGCTCGCGCTTCACGCGCGCGCTCTTCAGGTGGTCCAGGCTGACGCGCGTGACCATGGTGGTGAGGAAGGCAAGCTCGCTGCGCACCTCGCGGCGGTCCTGGGCGTAGCAGCGCACATAGGCCTCCCGCACCGCGGCCTAGGCCAGCGCGGCCGGACCGAGCCTGCGGCAGGCCAGGCTAAACAGCAGCGGCCGGTGCGCCGCTACCGGGTCGAGGTGGGCGCTCATGCGGGTGCCATCCGGACCTTCTGCATGGCGATCTGCGCGGCCATCGCCGCCACGGCCTCCGGCGGCCGGATCGCATGGCGGCCCTCGCTCTCGTCGACAAGGCCTTGCCAGGTTCCGGCGCAGACCCGCTCCTTGAGCTGTGCGGCCTGGGTACCGGTCCGCACCGGGCCGTGCAGGCCGCCCGCGGCGTCGGGCCACTGGATCACGCCGTCGCGGCGGCCCAGGCTCACGCAGTAGAACGGCAGCCGGTAGGCAAAGGGTTCGGGCTCGAGCCCAGCCACTTCGCGCACGAGGTTGTCCGCGACATGCGCCCCGGTGGGCAGCGCGCTCTTGCAGCCCATGGGCCAGGGTTCATCGGTCGCGCCGTCCAGGCGCGCGATGTCCCCGGCCGCGTACACGGCCGGGTGCGACACCGATCGCAGCATGCTGTCCACGCGCACCTGGCCGTCCGGCGCGGCGGCCAGCGCGGTGCCGGCGGCCAGGGTCGGCCAGCCGAATCCTGCGGTCCACAGGCACAGGTCGAACGGCACAGGTTCGCCCTGCGTCGGGACCGCCTGGCCGGGGCGCAAGGCCCCGATGCCCCAG
>CALJUI010000347.1 GCA_937975735.1 uncultured Rubrivivax sp. | reverse complement strand
GGCCGGCTCCGGCACGGCCCAGACCAGCAGCGCACCGGCCAGCGCCGAGGCCAGCGCGACGGCCTGGAACACCACTGGCCAGGGCCATCCGGCCGAGGCCGCGCGCAGCGCGTGCGGCAGCGCGCTGCCGAGCACCAGCGCGCCGATCAGCAGCCCCATCGCGGCGCCGAGGCCGCGCGGGAAGCTCTGCGCCGCGATCTTCATGCCGACGGGATAGATGCCGGCCAGGAAGAAGCCGGTGGCCGCGCGCCAGAACAGCAGCGCGCCGAAGGACTCGGCCATCGCGGCCGCCGCGAGCGAGCAGCCGGCGCTGGCCAACGCGCACAGGAGGAACACGCGCCGCGCCGAGAAGCGGTCGGCGATCGCCAGCAGCGCGAAGACGAGCGCGCCGCCGATGAAGCCGAACTGCACCGCCGAGGTCAGCGTGCCGACCGCCGCGGTCGGCCAGCCGAAGTCGCGCTGCAGGTCCGGCATCACCGCGTTGACGGCGAACCACGGCGAGGTGCCAAGGAACTGCGCCAGCACCAGCGCCGGCAACACGCGCTTCGGCGGACCGCCGGCCCGATCGGCGGGGTTCACGGCAGCGTGCGCAGCGCGGCGGTCAGCCCGGGCAGCAGGCGCGCGCGCATCTCGGCGTCGCCACCCTCCTGCAGCGCGGCATACAGCGGCAGCAGCAGCGCCTTCGCGTTGTGCAGCCGAGCCAGCGCGGCCAGCGTCGACGGCACGCCGCGCTCGGGCACGCCGGCCAGCGCGATGCGGCCGAGCCAGGCCGTCCATTCCTCGCGCGAGTGCAGCGCGCGGCGGGCGACGAAGATCACCGGCCGGGCCAGCCGCTCGCCTTCGCCGAAGACGTAGAAGTGCGACGACGGCGTCGCCTGCGAGGCCACGGCCTCCAGGATGCGGTCGAGCTGCGCGCGGTCCAGCGCCGGGTTCAGCGCGAGCTGCATCAGCAGGTCGGCGCCGTGCGCAACGGCATGGCGCCAGCCCGCTCCGGGGTCGAAGCCGCGGTAGTCGCGGTTGCTCGCGACGAAGGCCTCGGCGGCGGTCAGCACCTGGTCGCGCTCGGCGTCGGTCCACAGCGGCTGCAGGCGATCGGCACGCGCGACCTCGGCGAGCAGCAGCGCGGCGAACGGCGCATCGAAGCCCCGTCCGTCGGGCGCCGCCATCGTCTGCAGCGCATGCTCGCCGAATCGCCGCGCCACGGCCACCGGCAGCACGCCGGCACGCATCCAGGTCGTCAGCGCCGACAGCGCGAGCTCGTCGCGCAGCTCGGGGTCGGGCGAAGCCAGGCAGGGCAGCAACGCCAGCGCCAGCGGCTCGCGCGCCGCGTCGTCGGCGAGTCGCCAGTCGGCGCGGGCCAGCGCGCGCAGCGTCTCGCGCGGCGCGTTCTCCGGCGGGCAGGGCTGCGCCAGCGCGGCGGTCGCGGCCAGCGTGCCGCCGAACGCGGCGAGGATTCGCGCGAGGGGTGTCACCGGAGCGCAGGCTACCAGATGCCCCCCGGGATCCACGCTTGTGCCGCCTCCGGCGATCCCGTACGCTGGACGCCACACCACCCACGACGGCGTCGGGGCCCGGGCGCCGGCGCGACAGGAGCACCCCCATGCCAAGCCCATCCAACGGCGCCAGCGCCGTCGACACCGCCGACATCCGCACGCTGGCGCTGGTCGGGCCCTCGGCGGCCGGCAAGACCGTGCTCGCCGAGGCCTTGCTGCAGGCCGCCGGTGCGATCGGCGCCGCCGGCGCGCTCGAGCGCGGCGCCACCGTCAGCGACCACGACCCGGTCGAGCGCCGCATGCAGCACTCGCTGAACGCCTCGGTGATGCACATGACGCACCGCGGCTGCCGCATCCACTTCATCGACACGCCCGGCGGGCCCGACTTCCTCGGCCAGTCGCTGCCGGCGCTGGAGGCGGTGGAGACTGCGGCGATCGTGATCAGCGCCGTCAACGGCATCGAGCCGATGGCGCAGCGCATGATGGCCTACGCCGCCGAGCGCGAGCTGGACCGGATGATCATCGTCGACAAGATCGACGCCCAGGGCATCGACCTGCCCGGGCTGCTGGCGCAGATCCAGGAAACCTTCGGCCGCGAGTGCCTACCGCTGAACCTGCCCGACGCCGACGGCACCAAGGTCGTCGACTGCTTCTTCCAGCGCAAGGGCCACAGCGACTTCGGTTCGGTCGAGGACGCGCACCGCGCGCTCGTCGAGCAGGTGGTCGAGGTCGACGAGGCCTTCGTCGAGCGCTACCTGGCCGACGGCGACATCGACGCGAAGGAACTGCACGCGCCGCTCGAGCAGGCGTTGCGCGAAGGCCACCTGATCCCGGTGTGCTTCGTCTCCGGCCGCACCGGCGCGGGCGTCGCCGAGCTGCTCGACGTGATCGTCAAACTGCTGCCGAACCCGACCGAGTCGAACCCGCCCGACTTCCTGGAAGGCGAAGGCGAGGACGCGGTCGCCATGCACGCCGACCCCGACCCGGCCAAGCACGTGCTGGCGCACGTCTTCAAGGTCACGGTCGACCCCTACGTCGGCAAGATGGGCGTGTTCCGCGTCTGGCAGGGCACCGTGACGAAGGACAGCCAGCTCTACATCGGCGACGGCCGCAAGCCGTTCAAGGTCGGCCACCTGTTCATGCTGCAGGGCAAGGACCACGTCGAGATCGACGAGGCGCGGCCGGGCGACATCTGCGCCGTCGCCAAGGTCGACGACATCGCCTTCGACGCCGTGCTGCACGACGCCGCCGAGGACGACCACATCCACCTGAAGCCGCTGACCTTCCCGACGCCGGTGCACGGGCTGGCGATCCGGCCCCGGCGCCACGGCGACGAGCAGCGCATGTGGGAGATCCTGAACAAGCTGGTCGCCGAGGATCCGTGCCTGAAGATCGAGCACGTGGCGACGACCAACGAGACCGTCGTCTACGGCCTCGGCGAGTTGCACCTGCGCGTGCTGCTGGAGCGGCTGCAGGAAGTGCACAAGTTCGAGGTCGACACCGCGCCGCCGCGCATCGCCTACCGCGAAACGATCACCGCACCGTCCGAGGGCCACCACCGGCACAAGAAGCAGAGCGGCGGCGCCGGCCAGTTCGGCGAGGTCTACCTGCGCATCGAGCCGCTGCCGCGCGGCAAGGGCTTCGAGTTCGTCGACGCGGTCAAGGGCGGCGTGATCCCCGGGCAGTTCATCCCGGCGGTCGAGAAAGGCGTGCGCGAGGTGCTGGCCAGCGGCGCGATCGCCGGCTATCCGGTCGTCGACGTGCGCGTGACGGTGTTCGACGGCAAGCACCACAGCGTCGACAGCAAGGAGATCGCGTTCGCGACGGCCGGCCGCAAGGCCTTCCTGGCCGCGGTGCGCGAGGCGCGGCCGGTCGTGCTCGAGCCGATCGTCGACATCGAGGTCAGCGCGCCCGACGGCCTGGTCGGCGACATCACCGGCGACCTCGCGGCCAAGCGCGGCATGGTCACCGGCACCGCCAACGGCGTCGCCGGCACGATGCTCGTGCGCGGCAAGGCGCCGCTGGCGGAACTGGACGGCTACCAGATGCGGCTGAACGCGCTGACCAGCGGCCAGGGCCGCTACACGATCTCGTTCTCGCACTACGAGGCCGTGCCGCCGAACACCCAGGCCCAGCTCGTCGGGGCGCACAAGGTCCAGGACGACGACTGAGGTCTTGTCCCCAAGGCGCGTGGGGACTTTGTGCGTCACGGCACAATTCCGCCTGTCGAAAGGGGAGTAGCCGGCCGTTCCCCGCGGTCGCGGCCCCCCGTCAGTACGGAGCGCGGCGCCAGTCGTGCTCCCGGGACCGCAAGGGCCTCCCCGCCTTCGCAAGACCTTTCGGCGTGAAGTCGTCAACTTCCGTCGAGAGGAGTGTCCATGGACACCATTGCGCCGACCTGGCTCTGGGTCTTCTTCGTCGCGGCCGTGCTCGCCGCACTGTTCATCGATTTCGTCGTGCTGAAGAAGCAGGGCGCGCACGAGGTCTCCGTCAAGGAGGCGCTGAACTGGTCGATCGTCTGGATCGCGCTCAGCTTCGCCTTCAACGGCCTGTTCTGGTGGGCCGTGATGCAGGACCACGGGCAGGCGGTGGCCAACACCAAGGCGCTCGAGTTCCTGACCGGCTACCTCATCGAGAAGAGCCTGGCGGTCGACAACATCTTCGTCTTCCTGATGATCTTCACCTACTTCGCGGTGCCGCCGGCGTACCAGAAGCGGGTGCTGATGATCGGCATCATCGGTGCCATCGTGCTGCGCACGGTGATGATCCTGGTGGGCTCGTGGCTGATCGCGCACTTCCACTGGATCCTGTACGTCTTCGGCGCCTTCCTCGTGATCACCGGCATCAAGATGTGGTGGGCCGCGGGCCAGGAGCCGGACCTGGAGAGCAACCCGGCGCTGAAATTGCTCAAGCGCTTCATGCCGGTGGCCAAGCACTTCGACGGCGAGCGCTTCTTCACGATGGCCAACGGCCGCCGCATCGCGACGCCGCTGCTGCTGGTCGTCGCGCTGGTCGGCGTGACCGACGTGATCTTCGCGGTCGACTCGATCCCGGCGATCTTCGCGATCACGACCGATCCCTTCATCGTGCTGACGAGCAACATCTTCGCCATCCTCGGCCTGCGCGCGATGTACTTCCTGCTGCAGGCGGTGGCGGCGAAGTTCCACCTGCTCAGCTACGGGCTGGCGGTGATCCTGGCCTTCATCGGCACGAAGATGATGCTGATCGACGTGATCAAGATCCCGGTGCTGGCCTCGCTCGGCGTGGTCGTCGGCGTGCTCGCGCTGACGATGTGGCTGAGCGTGCGCACCGCGCCGAAGATCAGTTCGAAGCGGGCTTGACGGCGGGGGCCTTGGCCTTGTGCCAGGCCTCGAGCTGCTTCATCCACTCGGTCCAGTCCATCGGCCCGGTCTCGAAGCGCTTCTTCAGGTTGGCGAGCACACCGGCCCAGGCCTTGTCGAAGTAGGCGTAGGCCTGGTCCCACTCGCCGCCGTCGCCCCATCCGGTGTGGTGCAGCGACACCCGCGTGTTCGCCGCGTCCACCGGCTCGAAGCGCACGATGACGAAGGTGCGCTGCTGGCGCGCCTGGCTCAGGTGCGGCGGCGCGTTCCAGTCGAAGGACAGCATCTTCTTCGGCTGCAGCGCCATGAAGCGCATGTCGTCGGCGCCCTTCTGTCCCGGCGCCCCGAGCGGGTCGATGTGGACGTGGAAGGCGCCGCCGACGCGCGGGTCGATCACCGCGTCGGGCGCGAAGAAGCCGACGATGCCTTCGCGCGTGGTCCACGCCGCCCAGGCCTGGTCAAGCGTCGCCGGGATCACCACCTGCTTGTCGATCGCGCGCTCGGCGGCGGGCGCGGCAGCGGCGGCCAGGAAGCCCAGCAGGGCGAACAGCGTGGCGCGGATCATGGTCTGCTCCCAGGACATCGAGCGACCATCGTAGCCGGGTCAAGGCAGATTTATCATCGGGGCATGTCCTCCACCGGCCCCGGGCCCGGCGACATCGCCGACGTCCGCTACCAGAACGTGCTGGTGCTGTTCGACGAGTTCGTGCGCCAGAACGTGCGCAATGCCGACGCCGCGATGCTGCGCGGCCTCGAGCGGCGGTTCGCCGAACACGTGCTGATCCAGCCGAGCTACTGGAGCCAGATCAAGAGCCGCACGCGGCAGATCGGCGAGCGGCTGGCTCGGCAGTTCGAGCAGCGCTGCAGGAAACCGATCGGCTGGCTCGACGTGATGCACGGCGAGTCGCCGGCGGCGATGGCGCTGCCGCCGACGGCGTCCGCCGACGAACCTTCGCCGACCAGTAGCGCACCGCGCGACGACGACGAGCGCTTCATCGTCGGCCTCGTGCTGACCTACTACCGGCGCCATCCGAAGCGCGCCCGCCAGCGCTTGCTCGACCTGCTCGGCGAGGTGCTGACGACGCCGCCGCCGACCGAGACCCCGCCGCCCCCGCCGCCCAGCCCGGACGACGACCACGCCGCGTGGCTGCAGTCGCAGCGCGGCGTGGCGCCGTTGAAGAAGCGCCCGCGCTGAGCTCGTCGCCGGTCGCCGTGGCGCGCACGCCACGCCCCTAGATCAAGGGGCATTGCGCAAGATAAGTTTCTGTTTATCATCTGCGCAAGTCGCGATCGGGCCCCCGCCCGCTCGCGGCGACGTCCGGTCCGCCGAACCCCGTTCGCCGCGCCGTCCCGCTCCACCGGAGAACTTCCAGCCGTGATCCTGATGTCGAGTGCCCCTGTCGTTCCGCGCCTGACGGCGCGGCCGATGGCGTGGCGCCGCGAGGGCCTGCTCAGCGGGACCTGAGGTCTGCATCGTCGGGCCGCGGGTCG
Organism: uncultured Rubrivivax sp.; assembly: GCA_937975735.1. GTDB lineage: Bacteria > Pseudomonadota > Gammaproteobacteria > Burkholderiales > Burkholderiaceae_C > Rubrivivax. The sequence continues at coordinate 9,670 of CALJUI010000347.1, read as the reverse complement.
GCTCGCTGGATCGGCCCGGGTGGCGTCAAGCCACCCGGGCCGATTGCCTTTCCAGCCCTGCCCCCCAAGGAGACCCCGATGACCCTGACCCTTCAGACACGCAAGCCACGCAACCCGCTGATCGCCCCCTGCCTGCAACGGCGGGCCGGCGCCCACCGGGCCAGCGAGAAGTCCCGCCGGCAGACCACGAAGCGCGAATTGCGCGCGGCGTGGCCACCCCGGCAAACACCGTGAAACCACATCGCCTGCGGCGCAGCCGCCGCACGCGAACGGAGATCCGACCATGAGCAAGACGATGACCTGGACGCCGCTGGCCCCGCAGCCGGCGCGTCGACCGCAGCGGGCCGCGGCCTGGCTGCTGCACCGCGCCAGCCGGATGCTGGTGGCGATGGCCCGTCGGCTGAACGCCGACGAAGCCGCCCCAGCGCAGGACCCGATGATCGAGTTCCACGCCGAGGCCGGCGCGCCCGAAGGCGCGCTGTACGTCAACGGCCGGCTGGTCGGCACGCTGCCGGGCGTGACCCGGCTGTGATCCCGACGGGGGCCAGCGCATACTTTGCGCTGGCCCATCGTTCCCGGGAGACCCCATGCACCAGCGCATCGAAGTCCGGCGCGACGACCTGACCCGCACCCGGGCGGTGCCCGATCCCGATGCGCCCGAGCATCGACCGTTGGCCGATGGGCAGGCGCGGTTGCGCGTGCGGCGCTTTGCACTGACCGCCAACAACGTCACCTACGCCGCGTTCGGCGAGGCCATGAAGTACTGGCAGTTCTTCCCCGCCGGCGACGCCGCCCATGGCGTCGTACCCGTCTGGGGCTTTGCCGACGTGGTGGAATCGCGCGCCGACGGCGTCGCGGTCGGCGAACACCTGTACGGCTACCTGCCGATGGGCAGCCATCTGGTGGTCACGCCGGCCAAGGTCGGCCGCGGCGGCTTCAGCGACGGCGCCGCCCACCGCGAAGGTCTGGCGGCGATCTACAACCGCTACGAGCGCTGCGCCGCCGACCCGGCCTACCGCACCGAGCGCGAAGGGCTGCAGGCGGTATTGCGGCCGCTGTTCACGACCTCCTTCCTGATCGACGACTTCCTGGCCGACCGTGACTTCTTCGGCGCCCGCCAGGTGCTGCTGTCCAGCGCCTCGAGCAAGACCGCCTGGGGCCTGGCCTTCTGCCTGGCGCGCCGCCCGCCGGCCGAGCGCCCGCGCATCGTCGGCCTGACCTCGGCGCGCCATGTCGACACGGTCCGCGGGCTGGGCTGCTACGACGAAGTGATCGCCTACGACGCGCTCGAAACGCTCGATGCGGCGCAGCCGGCGGTCTACGTCGACATGGCCGGAGACGCCGCGCTGCGGCGCCGTATCCACGGTCACTGGGGCGAGCGGCTCGGGCACAGCGCGTCGGTCGGCGGCACGCACTGGCAGGAACTCGGCGGCGCCCGCGGCCTGCCGGGACCCCGGCCGACGCTCTTCTTCGCGCCCGCCCGCGCCGCCGAGCGCGCCGCGCCGCCGCCGGACGGCTGGGGAACGGACGGCCTGATGCGGCAGATCGGCGAAGCCTGGTCGGCGCTGATGGCCCGCGTCGACGACCCGGCCCGGCCCTGGCTGACGATCGTCGAGGAGGAGGGTTCGGCGGCGATCGAGGCCGCCTGGCGCGCCGCCGTCGCCGGCCGCGCAGACCCGCGCGAGGGCCGCATGCTGAGGCCCTGAGCCTCGACGAGGCCGGCGAAAGCCGCATCCGTCACGCGCCTGGAACGCTTCGCGCCCGACGATGGACTCCTGGCAATTCGCCCAAGGAGACCCCCATGTCGAGACAAGGTCGATTCCATCGTTCGACTATCCGCGCAGTGGCGGCTCGCATCGCCTGCGCCGGGCTGCTCGCACTGGCTGGCTGCGGTGGCGGGGGCGGCGGCAGCGGGCCGGCAGCGCCTGCGGCCCCGACGCCGCCCGCGCCGACTGCACCGGCGATCACCGCCCAGCCGACGGACCTCGGGCTGACTCCAGGCCAGACCGCGACCTTCAGCGTCACGGCCGATGGCACTGCCCCGCTGGCCTACCAGTGGCGACGCGACGGCGTGGCCATCACCGGCGCAACGGCCAGCAGCCACAGCTTCAGCGCCGCGCCGGGCGACCACGGCGCCGTGTTCAGCGTCGTGGTCAGCGGGCCCGGTGGCAGTGTCACCAGCCGCGACGCAACCCTCAGCGTCGCGTCGACGAGTCTGATCAGCAGCCTTCGCCGCATCAGCGTAGCCAGCGACGGCACGCAGGCCAACGGCCGCAGCCAGGATCCGCAACCGTCGGCAGACGGTCGATACGTCGTCTTCCGATCGAGTGCGAGCAACCTGGTGGCGGGCGACACCAACGGCGTCGACGACGTCTTCGTGCACGACGTGGTGACCGAACAGACCACGCGGGTCAGCGTGGCCAGCGACGGCACCCAGGCCAACTCGACGAGCGGGCAGCCGTCGATCTCGGCCGACGGCCGCTACGTCGTCTTCCTCAGCAGCGCCACCAACCTGGTGCTGGGCAAGACGACACCGCACAACGACGTCTTCGTGCACGACCGTCAGACCGGCCAGACCACGCGCCCGGTGCTCGGCACGCTCGGTGAGGAGCCGAACGATCATCAGGTTGCCCCGTTCATTTCCGGTGACGGCCGCTGGATCGTCTTCCAGACCCAGGCAAGCAACTTGGGCGTCGGCGACCCGCTCGCGTCGAGCGATGTCTTCGTCGTGAACCGCGAGAGCGGGCTGCTCAGTTGGGCCGGCGCCGCACTCGGCGCAACCATCGGCACGAGCCTGGCGACCGATGGTCAAGTCATCCAGGCGCTGACGCATGCAGGCGACGCAGTGCTGGTGTCGGGCGGCATGGCCGGCTGGGCGCTGTCGATCTGCCCGAACCCGGCGGCGCCCTGCCAGCAGGGCAACCGCAGCTACCAAGGCCTGTTCAACGAGTACGGGCTGTGGCCGGCGCTGGCCGGCAACGGTTCGGCCATCGCCTTCGGAGCGCCGGACTACGCGAACTTCGTCGCGAACGACAGCAACAGCTACACCGACGTCTTCGTCTACGACTACGCGTCGCTGTCGATCCAGCGGATCAGTCTCGCCGGCGACGGCTCGCAGGCCGACGGCACCAGCAACCGGCCGAGTTTCAGTCGCGACGGTCGCTATGTCGCGTTCTGGTCCTATGCCTCGAACCTGATCGCCGGCGCGACGACCACGCAGAGCAACGTCTTCGTGCGCGACCGGCAGACCCGTCAGACGCGCCAGGCCAGTCTGACGGCGACCGGCGGCCAGCCCAACGGCATCACCCCCCAGGGCGTGATCAGCGCCGACGGCAGCGCGGTCGTTTTCACGTCGGCGGCCTCCAACCTGGTGTCGGGCGACACCAACGGGCAGTGGGACATCTTCATCGCGCCGCGACCCTAGCCGGGCCAGGGTCGACGGCCTCGGCGCGTCGCCGGCCCCATCACACTCGCCCGCCGAGGTCCTGACCCGCATTGACGATGATCAGTCGCCAGCACCCGTTCGAGCGGTGCGCATTGGCAGCGATCGGCGGCCCCGATAGCATCGGGGCCAACGCCGGTCCGCCCGTGAACGAAGCGATGCCGCCCTCGACGTCGACGACGCTGCACCTGGCGGGCGACCCGCACTGCACGGTGGGCGGAACACGCCACGCACTGCAGGTCAAGGACGCGTTCCTGCTCGCCTACCTGGCGCTCGAAGGGCCCAGAGCGCGCGCGCAGTTGTGCGTGCTGCTGTGGCCGGACGCATCGCCACCGCAGGCGCGCACCAACCTCCGACAGCGTCTGCTGCGCCTGAAGCGCCAGCTCGGCGCGGCGCTCATCGTCGGCAACCGCACGTTGGCACTGAGTGATGCCATCGACGTCGTGGTCGACGGCGGCGAACTGCTGGGCGGGCTCGACGCCGATCCCGACACCGCGCTCGGCGACTGGCTGGACCGCACCCGCAGCCGGCGACGCGACGACGCGCGCAACGCGCTGCTGTCGCAGGCCGATGCGCATGAGGCGGCCGGCCGTCTGCCCGAGGCGCTGGCCTGCGTCCAGGACCTGCTGGCGCTCGACCCGGCGGCCGAGCCGGTGCACCAGCGTGCCATGCGCGTGCACTACCTTCGCGGCGACCGGGCGGCGGCGGCCGCGGCCTATCAGCGCTGTGTCGAGTCACTGCGGCGCGAACTCGGCGTGTCTCCCGCGCCCGACACCCAGCAGCTGTGGGCGCGCATCGGCACGATGGCATCGGCGACGGCCCCGACGACGTCGGCGGTACCGCTGAGCGTGCTGCGTCCACCGCGCCTGATCGGCCGCGGCCGCGAACTGCAGGCGGCGCAGCTGGCGTGGGGCGGCGCGCGTGGCTTCGTGCTCCGGGGCGAGGCCGGCATGGGCAAGTCGCGCCTGCTTGCCGAACTCGCGCAGATGCAGCCAAGCGTGCTGGTGCAGGCGCGTCCCGGCGACGCTGGCGTGCCCTACGCCTTGCTGGCGACGCTGCTGCGTGCGTTGATCCAGCGGCAGCCCGCCGTGCTCGACCAGGCGCCGCGCGCAGAGATCGCGCGCGTGCTGCCGGAACTCGGCCCCGCGCCGGGTTTGCTGCCCGAAGGGCAGCGCCTGTGGCTGCAAGGCGCGGTCTACGCGGTGCTGCGGTGCGCCCGCGACGGCGGCGTGGAGGCGATCCTGGTCGATGACCTGCACTTCGCCGACCCGGCCAGCGTGGAGATGCTGCAGTCGATGGCCGACACCGGGACCGACGATCCGATCGCGCTTCGCTGGGGCTTCGCTCTGCGGCCGGGCGAAGCCGACCCGGCGGCGATGCCGCTCCGGTTGCTGGAGGAACAGGGCCGGCTCGAGCCCATCGTCCTGACCCCGCTCGACGAGTCGCGCCTGGCCGAGTTGCTCGACTCGCTCGAGCTGCCCGGCCTCGATCTGCCCCTCCTGGCGCGCCAGATCGCCCGACACACGGGAGGCAACCCCCTGTATGCGCTGGAGACCCTCAGGCACCTCCTCGCGCAGGGCGGTGGCGGCGCCGGCCGCGGGCTGCCGCGCCCGTCCAGCGTCGGCACGATGATCGAGCGGCGCCTGCGCCAGTTGTCGCCGCGGGCGGCCTCGCTGGCCCGCATCGCGGCGCTGGCCGGCGTCGACTTCTCGATCGAGCTGGCCGAGCAGGTGCTCGGCACCCGCGCGCTGGATCTGTCGGACGCGTGGACGGAGCTCGAGTCGGCGCAGGTGCTGCGAGGCGCCTCGTTCGCCAACGACCTGGTGTTCGAGACCGCACTGGCCGGCGTGCCGGCTGCGATCGCGGCGCACACGCACGGCGCGATCGCGGCCTTCCTCGAGACCCGGCAGGCGCCGCCGGCCCGGCAGGCGCAACACTGGATCGCGGCCGGCCAGCCTCGACGCGCGCTGGGCGCGCTGCACGCCGCCGCCGAGGCCGCCCGGCTGGCCATGCGGCCACGCGAACAGGCGCAGTTCCTGCTTCGCGCCGCCGACATCGAGCACGATGCCGACGGCGCCGCCGAGTTCGAGTCGCTGCGCGACGCGGCGTCGGCGCTGTTCATGGCCGACCGGACCTTGCTCGACGATGGCCTACTGACACGGCTGGAGCGGGCCGCACGCGGCCCGGCGCAGCAAGCCACGGCGCTGCGTCTGCGTGCCGAGCTGCTGCAGTCGCGCGGCGAGTTCGATGCCGTGGTGCGCGTGGCCGGGCAGGCAATGGCGCTGGCGCGTGCGGCCGGCGACGAGGCGCTGATCTGCGAGATCGTGCAGATGGAGGGCGCGGCGCTGTCGATGCGTGGCGAGTTCGAGCGGGCCGCGCGGGCGTTCCAAACGGCCGCGCCGTGGATCGAGCGACACGGCAGGGAAAGCAGTCGGCTGTCGTTTCACGGCGACTACGCCGTCGTGCTCGACAACGTCGACCGTCACGACGAGGCACAGGCCCACCACCGGCGCGCGCTCGAATTGGCGCTGGTCTCGAATGAACAGGCCAATGCGGTGATCGTGCTGTGCAACCTCGGCGTCAGCTACTCGTCGATCGGTGACTTGACGCAGGCGACCGAGGTGCTGCTCCGCGCCGAGCGGCTGATGGCCGCCCACGACGAGGCTCGCGGCGCCGGGGGCGTCGTGCCGGCGCTGCTCTCGCGCTGCCTGCGCGACCAGGCGCACTACGCGGACGCGCTGCGCTGGGCCGAGATCGGACTGCGCGAGATGCAGGCGCAGGCACCGGCCTGGGTCGCCGCGATGCACGTGCACATCGCGACCACCTACACGCATCTGGGGCAGCATGCCCGGGCACGGCAGGAACTCAAGCTCGCGCAGGCCGCTGCCGACCCGCCGGCATGGATCGAGGCGGCCCGCCACCTGGCCGATGCCCGGCTGCAGCGGGCACTCGGGCAGGATGCCCGAGCCGCGGTGGCCGATGCGCGGGCGACCGCGCCGGCGCATGGCCGTCGCAGTCTGCGCGACCTGATCGAACTGGAACACGCGCTCGGCCTGCGCACCCGCGATGGGCTGGACATTGCACGGGATGTCGCGGCGCAGGCCGAGCGCCGACAGCACCTCGGCGTCGTGCTCGCTGCGCACATCCGCGGCGCTCAGTTCGCCACCGCCCTGGGTCGGGCCGACTGGGCCATGGCCCATGCAGAGGCGGCGCTCGCGCTGGCGCATGAGCGCTCGCCGGAGGACCTCTATCGTGCAGAACTGTGGCTGCACGCGGCCGCGGCATGCGATTGCGCCAAGCTGCCCGTCCGAGCCCGCGCGTTGCGGGAGGAAGGCGCTCAGTGGATTCGCACGACGGCGGAGCAGCAGGTGCCGCCGGCGTTCGTCGACAGCTTCCTGAACCGCAATCCCGTGAACCGGACGCTGCTAGCCGCCGCGGCGAACGCGGCCCGCTGACGCGGCAGAGCTCAAGTTGCGATCGGCCACGGTCGATATTCGAACAGGAGCATGATCAGCCGATGAGCCCCGCATCGCCCGCCTTCATCGAGCGCGCCCCGCGCGACGTGGCCGGCTGGGCGGCGCTGTTCAAGCCCGCCGAGTTGCCCGTGCTCGAGGACACCGCAGCCTCGATCGAGGACTGGCGCGCGATCGAGGACGAGGTCGACGCCCACCTGCTGGCCGAGTCGCTGGCCGGCGACCCGTTGATGACCCTGAAGCTGCTGGCGCACGTCGCGCTGACCCGCAGCCAGCGCGGCTGGGACGACGAACGCAGCGACGTCGAGACGATCACCGAGGCCCTGGTCCTGCTGGGCATCGGCCCGTTCTTCCGCGCCTTCGGACAGCAACCGGTGGCCGAACACTGGCTGGCGTCGTACCCGACGGCGCTGGCCGGGTTCCAGTCGGTGCTGCGGCGCGCCCACCGGGCGGCGAACTTCGCGATCGGTTTCGCGGCGCATCGGATGGACCACGACGCCGCGCTGATCCACCAGGCGGCGTTGCTGCACGATTTCGCCGAGCTGCTGCTGTGGCTGCGTGCGCCGACCTTGGCACAGGCCATCCGCGCTGCGCAGCAGGCCGATCCCGGCCTGCGCTCGGCGCAGGCCCAGAAGGACGTACTGAACATCCGCCTGGCGGAGCTGCAGCGGGCGCTGATGAAGGCCTGGCGGCTGCCGGCGCTGCTGACCCGCATCACCGACGAGCGCCACGCCGACGACCCGCAGGTCCGAAACGTCACCCTGGCGGTGCGGCTGGCGCGGCACAGCGCCGCCGGCTGGGACAACCCGGCGATTCCAGACGACGTCGCCGACATCGCGAGGCTTCTTCAGCTCGGTGAGGAGCCCGCCCGGCGGCTGCTGCTGGACATCGACAGCGGCTTTTGAACCGCAGCCGCGGATCGGGTCCCCGCCGCCACCGTCACGCGGCCTGCTTTGCACGTCCCAGCAGGCGGGTCAGTTCATCCCAGGGCGCCGGATGGTCGGCCATGTGCACGTGCGGCGTGCCCTCCAGATGCACGTTGCGCGCGCCGGGGAGCGTTGCGGTCGAGGCCGGGAAGACGATGTTGTCGCAGTGGCCATAAAAGCAGGTGAACCGCGCGCTGCGGCCCGAAGGTTCGCGTTCGGCCAGGGCCTCGATCCATCGACTGTTGCGGCGCATCTGTCGGGCGTTCGGCGTCATGCCGAAGCGCGCGAGCCATGTGCCGTGGTGCGGCGTGCCGATCGTGATGGCGTGATGCACTCGGCGGTCGTTGCCCGGCTCGACCCACCAGCGCCGCAGCGCCAGACCGCCCATGCTGTGGGCGACGACGATCGGCGCACACCCGGTGGCCGCCTCCAGCCGGGCCATCCCGGCCTCGATGACCTCGACATAGCGATCGATGGCGCCGAAGACCGGCTCCAGGTTCACTGCGACGTATGGCACGTTCTGGCGCGTCAGGCGCTCGAGCCAGGGGTTCCAGAGGCCACGGTTGCAGACGAAGCCGTGGACGAGCAGCACACCACGCTGGTTCGGTGCAGCCTCGGCCGCGCCGAGCCGATCCGGCCAGCGCCGACTGCGAAAGGGTTGGCGCCAGCAGAACACCACCGGTGCGCTGCGCGCTTCCCGCCACCAGGCAAGCAGCAGCTGGGCTTTCGAAGGCGGCGGCGCAGGGTCGTCCCGATTGGCGCGAGCGAGCCAGACGAACTCGAGCGCGAGCACGAGGGCGTAGCCGGCGACGATCAGCAAGGCGCCGAACAGCCCGACGGCAGGCCGGCCGGCCTGCCAGGCTCCCAATCCCCAAAGCGCGGCCAGCGCCAGCAGGCCGAGGGTGGTGAACTTCTGCAGTGTCGCAAGCATCGCTAAAGTGGCACTTTCTCGTTTGGAGCAGCCGGCCGGAGATGAACGCGGACGCTGAGCGCATTCTGGCGAATCTGAAGTCGTTCGACGACGAGCGACGTCAGCGCTCGAGCGTCGCTGGCCTGGACGAGCGCGTGCGGGCCCTGATGGCCTACCAGCATCGCCGATTCGCCCACACCTACGCCGACCTGCTGAAGGTGCCGCGGTACGCGGACGCCACCCGCTTCTTCCTCGACGACCTGTACGGTCCGCACGACTTCACCGATCGGGATGCCCAGTTCGCCCGAGTCGTGCCGGCGCTGGTCCGGTTGTTTCCAGCCAACGTCGTCCATACGGTGCGGTTGCTGTCACAGTTCCACGCCCTGTCCGAGCGGCTCGACACCGGTCTGGCCAGCGCGCTGAGCACGACCGAGATCGATGCGCCGAGCTATCAGCGCGCATGGCGCGCCACCGGCGAACCCCGTGACCGTGCACGCCAGATCGAACTGATGCTCGAGATCGGCCATGCATTGGATCGGTACACGAGCAGCATGGTGTTGAGGCACACGCTGCGAATGATGCGCGGCCCGGCAAAGGCGGCCGGCTTGTCGTCGCTCCAGGTCTTCCTGGAGAACGGGTTCGACGCCTTCAGGGCACTGAAGGGCGCCAGCGACTTCCTGTCGACGATCGAACGGCGCGAGCGACGTCTCGTCGAGCGGTTGTTCGACGAGGCGCCGGTAGCGCCTGGCGACTTCCCGATGGCCGACTGATCCCCGTCGACGCCGGTCAGCTTCCGTCGGCGAGAAAAAGGAAAAGGCCCGGTTCGATTGAACCGGGCCCTTCGCAGAATTAGCCTGACAATGCCCTACTTTCACACGGGAACCCGCACTATCATCGGCGCAAAGGCGTTTCACTGTCC
>CALJUI010000346.1 GCA_937975735.1 uncultured Rubrivivax sp. | reverse complement strand
CATGACCTCGATGTTGTTCTGGTACGAGCGCGACGCCGAGATCATGTCGACCATCTGCTCGACGGCGTTGACGTTGCTGTAGGTGACGTAGCCCTCGGCATCCGCCGAGGGGTGCTTCGGATCGTGCACGCGGCGGCCCGGGGTCTGGTCCTCGCCGACGGTGGCCACGCGCACGCCGGCGGCCGAGCCGGGCTGGCCGCCCTGGTTCATCAGCACGGTCTGGAAGGTGACCTGGCGCGCCTTGTAGGCCTGGCCGTCCGGGCCGGCCACGGTGTCGGCGTTGGCCAGGTTGGAGGCGACGACGTTCAGGCGCTGGCTCTGCGCGCTGACCGCGCTGCCGGCGACGTTGAAGATGGTGAACAGGCTCATGGTCTACCCCCGTCAGCCCTGGTGGTGGCTCTTCATCGCGTCCTGCAGCGTGCGCAGCGACCCGTTGATGAAGCGCAGCGTCGCCTCGTAGCGCACCGCGTTGTCGGCGAAGCTGGCGCGCTCGCGGTCCATGTCGACCGTGTTGCTGTCCAGGTTGGTCTGTGCCGGTGCGGCCCAGCGCAGCGCCGGGTCTTCCGCGCGGCTGGCGCTGGCCAGCCCGGTGGCACCGCGCGCGATCGGCGCGCCCAGGCGGTGGGCGTCGCCGCCGCCGAGCGCGCTCGTCGCGCTGCGCAACGCAGCGGCGAAGTCGAAGTCGCGCGCCTGGTAGCCCGGCGTGTCGGCGTTGGCGATGTTGCTGGCGATCACCCGCTGGCGCTCCGAGCGCAAGGTCAGCGCCTGGGCCTGGAAGTCGATCGTCGAGGTCAGTCGGTTCAGCATCCGGGACTCCCGGTGGTGCGCCCGGTCTGGGCGGCGTGGGGGCATTCTTTGGCGCCGGCCGGTGTCGCGGTGGTGGGAATAAGCGGACGATCGGCCGGCATTTCGCCGCACCGTCGCCGCACCGGCCTGCCTACAGTGGCTGCGTGGAACTCCGTCTGCTCGTCCTCTGTCTCGCCCTGCTGCTGGCCGCGGGGCCGGTTCGTGCCGCACCGCCGGCCGACCCGCTCGCCGCCCAGGTGCAGGCCTGGGCACGCGCCCAGCTGCCGGACTCGTCCGCGCTGCCCGGCGCCCGGCTGGAGATCAAGGTCGGGCAGCTCGATCCGCGCCTGAGGCTGGCGCCCTGCGACCGCATCGAGCCCTATCTGCCGAGCGGCAGCCGGCCCTGGGGTCGGACCCGCGTCGGCCTGCGCTGCGTCGAGGGCGCCGGGCGCTGGAACGTCTTCCTGCCGGTGACCGTGCATCTCTGGGCCGCCGCGCCGGTGCTGCGCGAACCACGAGCGGCCGGCCATGAACTGCGCGACAGCGACCTGGTGGTCGGTGAGGCCGACTGGGCCGCCCGGCCGGAGGCGCCGCTCACCCAGCCGGCCGCGCTGGTCGGGCGCACGTTGGCACGGCCGCTCGGCGCGGGCCAGCCGGTGCATGCCGACAGCCTGCAGCGCCGCCAGTGGTTTGCGGCCGGCGACACCGTTCGCGTGATCGCACGCGGTCGCGGCTACCAGGTCAGTGGCGAGGGCCAGGCGCTCACCCGCGGGATGGACGGCGAGTCGGCCCGCGTGCGCACCGCCGGCGGCCGCGTCGTCACGGGCACCGCGGTGGCGGAAAACCGCGTCGAGATCCCGCTGTGAGCGCGCCGGCCCGCCCCCCGTCCCCCCGGCTCGCGGGGGTTACAGTGTCCTTTCGCGGACCAGGCCTAAAGTCGGGGCCGGTCGGCGCCGATAGCACGAACATGACAATCCGGCGAAGCCGATCCGTCGGGACCCGCCGCAGGAGCAAGCCATGAAAATCGGTCACCTCGATCCCAAGGCCGTGCAGGCCCAGCAACCGGTGGAGCGCAAGTCCGCCGACAAGACCGCTGGCGCAGGCGGCGAAGCCAGCGCGCAGGTCGCCCTGTCGCCGGCCGCGTCGGCGCTGGCCGCCGACGACGGCAGTTTCGACAGCGCCAAGGTCGAACGCATCGCCCAGGCCATCCGCGACGGCAAGTTCGAGGTCAATCCGGAGGCGATCGCCGACAAGCTCATCGCCAACGCGCAGGAGCTGATGGGACGCAAGTCGACCTGATCGACCGAACGCCGCCCCATGATCATCTCCCCGGCCGAAGTCCAGGCGCTGACCGGCGCCGCCGAACTGGAACAACCCCTGTCCGACGTCGAGGCGCGGCTGCGCGCGCTCGGCGACGCGCTGCGCGAAGGCGACTCGACCAAGATCGACGCCGAAGCCGCCGCGCTGCACCGCTGCCTGGCGGCGGCGATCGACCGTTTCGGGCGCGCAGCGAAGGCCGGCAGCGTGCCTGCGGCATTGCGCCAGCGCCTGGCCGTCGCCGGTGGCCAGGTGGCGGCGCACCGCGAGGCCCTCGCCCGCGCCACCGCCTCGCTGGACCGCGCCATCGACGTGCTGCTGCCCGGCTCGGCCGGCAAGGTCTACTCGGCCGCCGGCACCAGCGAGCGGCCACCGAGCGTCGGCGAACTGCACGCCTGAGCGACGCCGGGTGTGAAATAAGTCACACCCCGGCGCGCTGGCCGCCGCCCACGGAGGCCGGTCCGGGTCGAGTCACCGCGGGCCCGTCGCACAATCCCGCGCGAGGGACCATCGACCACCGGGCCAAGTACCCGGTCGGCCAGCGACTCCAGTTCCATTGGGATCCGAATTCGGTTCGTTGGATGACACCCGTCCGGCGCCGTTCGCGGTGCTGCGCGCGCGCGGCCGATCATCCGGCGGCGCCGATCCCCGCTGGACGGCGTTGCTGTCGGTTGCGCTCAGCCTGCTCGGCGCGGCCGCGGCGACCGCCGTCGCGGTGGCGCTGTGGCTGGCACCGGCCGATCCGGTCGCGACGCGCGCCAGCACCCAGCTGTGCCTTCAGACCGGCCAGCTGGCGCTGGCGCTGGCGGAGACCGACGCCGACGCGCGCCGGGCCGCGGTCGACCTCACCCGCGGCCGGATCGATGCCCAGCTGAACCTGCTGCAGGCTCTCGCGCCGGCCAGTCCGGCGCTGTCGGCGGCGCTGACGCCGCTGTCGGCACATTGGACGGCGCTGCGCGAACGACTGACCGAGCCGGACGCCAACCACACGGCAGCCCTGCGCCGGCAGGTCGCCCTCGGCGACGCGCTCGCCGCCACCGCCGAGACCGAGCAGCGCGCCAGCCAACAGCGTCGCGACGGCCTGCTGGCGATGGCGGCGCTGGCCGCCGCCGCGATCATCGTCTGGGCCGCGCTGACGATGCGCCGCCACCGCCACCACCTGCGCCAGACGATGCGACGCATCTCCGCCGACCTCGGCAACGGCGCCTGGCAGGACGCGGTGCAGTCGCTGCGCAACGAGCGCAGCGGCCCGCCGTCGGCCTGGGACGCGCTGGCCAGCGGCGTCGAAAGCGTGCTCGGCGAGTCCGACCGCCGATGGCAGGCGCTGGCCGACCTGGCCGCCGACTGGTACTGGGAAACGGACAGCCGGCACCGCCTGGCGTGGATGTCCGGCGCCGCGCCACCCATCAGCACCCAGGGCTGGTCGACGGAGCAGGTGCTCGGGCACCGCTTCGACGCGATCGAGTTCTTCGAGGCGCCGGCCGAAGGCTGGGAGCGCTTTCACGCCCGTCTCGACGCGCGCAAGGCCTTCCGCGAACTCGAGTTCCGCATCCTCGCCAAGGGCAAGGGCACGCCGATCTGGGTCACGGTCAGCGGTCGGCCGCGGCAGGACGTCAGCGGCCGCTTCGCCGGCTTCGAGGGCGTCGGCCGCGACGTCACCGAGCGCCGGCTGGCTCACGAGCAGCTGCGTCTGAGCGAACAGCGCTGGTCGCTGATGGCCGGCCTGGCCTCGGACTACTACTGGGAGACCGACGCCGAGCACCGGCTGCTGCCGCTGCAGCCGGAGATGTGGCGTCGCTTCGGCGCATTGGCCGAGCGCCTGGAGGGGCGGACCCGCTGGGAGGCCCACGCCGGGGCGCTCAGCGCGGAGACCTGGGCCGAGCATCGGGCAGACCTCGACGCGCGCCGGCCCTTCCGCGGCCTGCAGATCGAGATCGACGCCGGCGATGGCCGCTTCCTGTGGCTGTCGATCAGCGGCATCCCGCGCTTCGGCCGCGACGGCGCCTTCCTGGGCTACCACGGCGTCGGTCGCGACGTCACGCTGCGCAAGCAGGCCGAGCGCCTGCTGCTGCGCCACAACGAGGAACTGCAGCGCGCCGTCGCCGAACGCACGCGCGATCTCGAGCAGGTCAACCTCGACCTCGACGCCTTCGCGCGCCAGCTGGCGCACGAGTTGCGCACGCCGATCGGCCACGTGCAGGGCCTGGCGCACCTGCTCGAGGCGCGCGCGGCGAGCCGCCTGTCCGACGAGGACCGCCACCTGCTCGGCCTGCAGGTGCAGGCGGCGCGGCACATGCGAGACACCGTCGACGCATTGCTGCTGCTGGCCCGCTCGACGATGCAGCCGATGCCGATGGAGGCGCTCGACCTGAGCGCGATCGTGCATTCGGTCATCGAGGAGTTGCCGGCACTCAAGCGCGCGGCGCCGGTGCGCTGGCAGGTCCAGCACGGCATGCAGGCCGAGGGTTCGGCCGCGGCACTGCGGATCGTGCTGACCAACCTGCTGGGCAATGCCGCGAAGTTCACCCGGCACGTCGCCGCGCCGGTGGTGCAGGTCGGCGCGCAGCCGTCGGAGTCCGGCCGGCTGCGGCTGTTCGTTCAGGACAACGGCGCAGGCTTCGACATGGCACAGGCCGAGCGCCTGTTCAAGCCCTTCAACCGCCTGCACAGCGGCGAGGACTTCCAGGGCACCGGCATCGGCCTGTCGATCGTGCAGCGCATCGTCGAGCGTCACGGCGGCGAGGTCGCCGCGCAAGGCGAGGTCGGCCGCGGTGCGCGCTTCGAGATCAGCCTGGCGGCGATCTCGAGGTGAACGCGCTCCGCCGGGCAGCTTGACCGCCCGCCGGGGGCGGGCCGCTCAGAACTTGAAGGCCAGGCGCAGGCCGCCCCAGTGGCGGCCGTCGACGCGGATCGGCGCCGCCGCCTCCTTCATCACGATGAACTGGCCCCCGCCCATGTCCCGGCGGTAGGTCTGCAGCAGGAAGGGCTGCTGGTTGCGCGCCGACGCCAGGCCGGTGCGGTCGTTGAAGATGCGGCGGTTGCGGCAGTTCGCGGTGTTCCACACCGTGTCACCGCGGCGCTGGGGATGGTTGTAGCGCTGGTTGTGGCAGGCGACGTAGCCGTTGCGGTCGACCGCGATGCAATAGACGACCTTGTCCGACAACTCGAGCATGCGCTCCTGCACCTGCGGGAACAGGCGGTCGGCGAGGTCGACGAAGCGGGTCGTGTGCTGCGCGGGCGACGTGCCCTCGAGGGGCAGGTAGCGCTCGTCGAACAGGTCGGTCGCGCTGATCGTGCGCGTGCGCAACGCGTCCTCGAGCAGCTTGCTCACCTGCGCCGCCGCCTCCTGCGCGGCGCGGATGTAGGGCGTGTCCTCGGTCTGCACGCCGCTGTCGGCGACCGCCTCGATCATCTGCTCGGAGATGCGCAGGAAGGACTCGGTGCGGCCGAGCGTGTTGTCCAGCAGCTGCATCGTGCGGTGCATCTCGCCTTCGATCTCGCCCATGCGCGCGTCGAGCGTGGCGCAGACGCGCTGGCTCTGCAGCGCCGCCACGTCGATGCGGCCGACCACGCCTTCGATGTCGCGCAGCGCCGCGTGCACCAGGCCGCCGTCCTCGGTCTGTCCGGGCGCGCCGCGCTGGATCTCGCGGGCCAGCGTGGCGATGCGGGCGTCGAGCTGGCTCATCGTGCCCTTGATCTCCTTCGAACTGGCCTCGACCTTGCCGGCCAGGTCCTTGACCGCGTCGGCGACGACGCCGAAGCCGCGTCCGGCCTCGCCGGCGCGCTTGGCCTCGACCGAGGCGTTGAACGCGACCAGCCGCGTCTGCAGCGCGATCTGCGTGATCTGGCTCGCCGCTTCGGAAACCTGGCGCAGCGTGTCGACGATGCCGGCGACCTCGTTGCCGACCGACTGCACCGCCTCGCCGGCGCGCGCGACGGCCTCGACGCTGCCGCGGGCCTGGGTGCCGATCTCGGTCTGCGCCTGGGTGACCTCGCGCACCTGGGCGGCGAGCGCCTGCAGTGCGGCGGCCTGCGCCGCGGCGATCTTGTGGGCGTCGTCGACCGCGCCGCGCACCTCGGCGGCTTCGCGCCCCATCGACGAGGCGTGGCCGCTGACCATCCCGATCAGCGCATCGACGTTCGGGCCCTGGGGTTCGGACGGCGCCGCGGTGGTATCGGCATCGCGCCGGGCAAACGAGAACATGGTCGGATCTCCGTGCAGGGTCGGGGGGTCACCACTCGCGCAGCCGCGTGCGCAGGCGCGCGATCGACTGGCTGTGCAGCTGGCAGACGCGGCTCTCGGTGACGCCGAGCACGGCCGCGATCTCCTTCAGGTTCATGTCGTGCTCGTAGTACATGCTCATCACGTACTGCTCGCGCTCGGGGAGGTTCTTGATCGCCTCGACCAGGGCCTCGCGCATGCGGCGGTCCTGCAGGCGGTTCATCGGGTCGGCTTCGGCGTCGGCGACGTGGCGGTCGAGGTAGTTGTCGTCGCCTTCGTCGCCGCTCATGTCCTCGAGGTGGATCAGCTGGGTGCCGCGCACCTTGCCGAGGAGTTCCTGGTACTGCGCCAGGCTCAGGCCCATCTCGGCGGCGATCTCGCTCTCGCTCGGCGCGCGGCCGTGGCGCTGCTCGAGGGTGCGCACCGCGGCCTCGATCGAGCGCTGGTGGCGGCGGTCGCCTCGGCTCATCCAGTCGTTGCCACGCAGCTCGTCGAGCATCGCGCCGCGGATGCGCTGGGTCGCGAAGGTCTCGAACTGCACGCCCTGCGCGGCGTCGAAGCGCGTCAGCGCGTCGGACAGGCCGATCATGCCGACCTGGATCAGGTCGTCGAGCTCGACGTTGGCCGGCAGCTTGGCGATCATCTGGTGCGCCAGGCGGCGCACCAGAGGGCTGTACTGCTTGAGCATCGTGCCGGCGTCGAGTTGTCCCTTGGCGGTGTACATGGCGGGGCGGCTCTCTTCGGTTTGTGTTCTGGGCGGGTTCAGGCGAAGGCGCCGGCTCGGCGCACGGCGTCGGCGGGCGGCGTAGGCACCGCGGCGTCGAGGGCGAGCTGGGCGTCGACGAGGCGTTGCAGCGCGGCGGGCACCGGCTCCATCGGATCGCCGGCGGGGTCGACGACGGCCCACTCGCGCTGCAGGCTGCCGAGGAAGTTGTCGGCACAACCGGACAGGCTGGCGGCCAGCTGGCCCAGCCGCGGGCTGCCGGCAGCGGCCGCGATCAGCAGGTCGTAGGTCATCAATGCGCAGCGCTGGGCGAACAGCTTGACCGCCGCATAGGCGTGCTTGATGCCTTCCGGGTGGTCGGCGGCGAGCACGACCGGGCGGGCCGAACGGCGCATGAACAGCCGGACGAGCTCGCTCGGGTTGGCGTGCACCACGATCACGTCGGCCTGCGGCGCGGCCACGGCGACCGCGTCGAGGAAGGCCGCGGCGGTGCCGCGCGTGTCGACGTACTCGAGCGGCAGCCCGCGCGCCGCGAGGTAGGACAGATCCGGACTCAGCCGTTCG
>CALJUI010000345.1 GCA_937975735.1 uncultured Rubrivivax sp. | reverse complement strand
AGGCTGGCCGTGATGAAGGGGTCGAGGTCGCCGTCCAGCACCTTCTGGGTGTTGGAGATCTCGACGTTGGTGCGCAGGTCCTTGATGCGGCTCTGGTCCAGCACGTACGAGCGGATCTGGTGCCCCCAGCCGACGTCGGTCTTGCTGTCCTCGAGCTTCTGCTGCTCTTCCATCTGCTTGCGCATCTCGTGCTCGTACAGGCGGCTGCGCAGCATCTGCCAGGCCTCGTCGCGGTTGCGGTGCTGGGAGCGGTCGTTCTGGCACTGCACGACGATGCCGGTCGGGATGTGCGTCAGCCGCACCGCCGAGTCGGTCTTGTTGATGTGCTGGCCGCCGGCGCCGCTGGCGCGGAAGGTGTCGGTGCGCACGTCGGCCGGGTTGATCTCGATCTCGATCGAGTCGTCGACCTCGGGGTAGACGAAGACCGAGGCGAAGCTCGTGTGGCGGCCGCCGGAGGCGTCGAACGGGCTCTTGCGCACCAGCCGGTGCACGCCGGTCTCGGTGCGCAGGTGGCCGAAGGCGTAGTCGCCCTCGATCTTCAGCGTCGCGCTGCGGATGCCGGCGACGTCGCCCTCGCTCTCCTCCATCACCTCGACCTTGTAGTCCTTGCGCTCGCAGTAGCGCAGGTACTGGCGCAGCAGCATCTGCGCCCAGTCGCAGGCCTCGGTGCCGCCGGCCCCGGCCTGGATGTCCATGAAGCAGTTGCCCGGGTCGGCCGGGTTGTTGAACATGCGCCGGAACTCGAGTTCCTCGACCGTTGCCGCCAAGGCGTCGGCCTCGGCGTCGATCGCGGCGAGGCCGTCGACGTCGCCGTCGGCCTTCGACATGTCGTACAGCTCGCGGTTGTCGGCGAGGTTGCTGCTCAGGTGGTCGATCGTCGCGACCACGGTCTCGAGCGACTTCTTCTCGCGGCCGAGCTCCTGCGCGCGCTTGGGCTCGTTCCACACGCTCGGGTTCTCGAGCGCGGCGTTGACCTCGTTCAGGCGGAGCGCCTTGCGGTCGTAGTCAAAGATACCCCCTCAGCGCGTCGGTGCGCGCTGCGAGGTCGGCCAGACGGGACCCGATCTGGTTGATGCGTTCGTTGTCCATGGGGAACCTGCTTGTCGGAACCCGCGATTTTCGCATGCGGGCGCGGTCGCTTCAGGCGGGCGGCCCATCGCCCGACAGGAAGGCCGCCAGCTGCTCGGCCAGGCGCTCCGGCTGATCGTGGTGCAGCATGTGGCCGGCGCCCTCGATGCGGACGCGGCGATGGTCGGCGACGACGGCCAGGCGCTCGTCGAACTCGCTGCGCGGGTAGCGCGCGCCCCACCATTGGCCAACGTCGGTCTCGGCGCCTTCGACCCACAGCAGCGGCGCGCGGATGCCGCGCCAGCCGGCGAGCACCTCGTCGACGCGGTACAGGACCGGGTTGACGTGCTTGTGCGCCGGGTCGCCGAGGATCTGCCAGCGCCCGTCGGCACTTCGGCGCGACCAGTGCGGCGCGAGCCAGCCCGCCTGCGCCGCGGACAGCCGCGGGTTGTTGCGGCGCAGCCGTTCGGCGACGGCAGCCAGGCTGTCGTAGTCGCGCAGCGCCGCCGGCGTCCGGATCTGGTCGAGCCACTGCGCCAGGCGTTTCGGCGCGTCGTCGGGCTCGGTCCTGGGCAGCCCGAAGCCCTCCAGGTTCACCAGCCGGCGCACGCGCTGCGGCCGCACGCCGGCGTAGCTCATCGCGACGTTGCCGCCCATGCTGTGGCCGACGAGGTCGACCGGCGCGTTCGGCGACACCTGGTCGAGCAGCGCGTCGAGGTCGGCCAGGTAGTCGGGGAACCAGTAGCTGTCGGTGCCCGGCGGCGGGGCGGTCAGGCCGAAGCCTCGCCAGTCCGGCGCGACCACGAGGCGGTCGACCCCCTCGTGCGCGGCAAGCGCGTCGACGGTGAACTGGAACGACGCGCCGACGTCCATCCAGCCGTGCACCATCACCAGCGCCGGCCGTGCGGCCGTCGCCAGCGCGGCGTCGCCCCATTGCTGCACGTGGTACTGCAGCCCGCGCACGGGCACGAAGGTCGAGGCCGGCGCGCGCCGCTGCGTGTAGACATGATGCATGGCGCCGGACTGTAGGCCAGCGCAGGCCCGCGCGCTGTCCGGCGGGCGACGTCAGCGCGTGACGAGTTCGGCCAGCTGCTCCGGCTTCATCCGCGTGGACACTGCCTTCGCCGGCACGATGCCGACCACGGCATAGGCGCGCTCGGTGGTGTCGCGGCGCACCGGCCGCTCGTGCGGCAGGCCCTGCGGGTTGGTCAGCGCGGCGACGACCGGGGCCATCACGGTCGGCCCGCGCTGGACGACGATGCCGGTCTCGCCGCAGTGCAGCCGCACGAAGCTGCCCGGCGGATAGACGCCGAATTCCTTGACCAGCGCGGCGTTGATCGGACTCGACGGATCGCTCATGAAGATCTCGCGGCCCGCCCGGTCGGCGGCGACCGCCTCGCGGCCCAGCCGAGGACTGAGCTTGGCGGTGTAGATGTCGGCGCGCTGCAGCAGCGTGGCCAGCTCGTCCTGCAGCGGCAGGCCCAGCGGATAGCCGCTGGCGTCGGGCTTCTCGTGGTGCTGCTCGACGGCGCGCAGCCAGTCGACGTCGGTGATGCCCGCCGCGATCAGCATGTCGCGGCTGCGGATCGGATGGCTGCGGATCTCGCGCCGCTGGCGCTCGGTCGGCGGCGAGACCTGGGACGCGAGCTGGCCCTGCAGTTCGAGCATCGAGATGTTCATCGTCAGCGCGGCCTTGAACGCGCGCGTCGCCTCGTCGGGCGACCAGGCGAGCCGCTGCGCGACCAGCCGGCAGACGATGGCGGCGTGCAGCGAGTGGTCGAGCCCATACTGGACGTGGGCGCTGGCCTCGTGGCGCATGACCTGGAAGATCGCGAGGTCAGGGTCGCGGGCGATCAGCGCCTGCACCGGCGCCGAGGTCTCGTCGATGGCTTCGCGGAAAGTCGGGCTGTCGGCCCGGCGCAGCGCCTGGCTGATCTGGGCGAGGTTGTCGGCCCACAGCGCCGGCAGCAGCTCGCGCGGCGCCTGGGCGATCGCACCGGCATCGCGGTAGAGCTCGGCGAGGTCGACGAGCATGCCGCGATCGAACAGCGCCTGCAGTTGCTCGGCGCTGTCGATCACCTGCGACTTCGCCAGCAGCAGCGTGTGGTCGCGGTTGAAGACGTTGAAGGGCAGCGGCTGGCCGACCGCGACGCGGTGCTTGACGGCCAACAAGGGCGTGTAGCGCATGGTTGTTGTCCTCGGACGCGGGGCCGGCGGGCGACGCCGGCACCTTGACCTGATCGTTGAGCGTCGCCATTGGACCTTGAATCGCCGGGCGGTGAAGCCACAATCAGCGCCATGAATGCCCGCCCATCCTTCGCCTTGCGCGCTGCCGCGCCATCAGATCTGTCGGCGATCGTCGGACTGATCGCTGAACTGGCCGACTTCGAGCAGCTCGGCCACCTGCTCGCGGTCACGCCGGAGAGCCTGCATCCGCACCTGTTCGGCGATCGACCGGTGGCCGAGGCGGTGGTCGCCGAGGTCGACGGCCGGGTCGTCGGCTTCGCGCTCTTCTTCACCAACTTCTCGACCTTCCTCGGCAAGCCGGGCCTGTACCTCGAGGACCTCTACGTGCAGCCGGCATATCGCGGCGCGGGCATCGGCCGGGCACTGCTCGAGCACCTGGGCGCGCTGGCGACGACGCGCGGCTACGGCCGCTTCGAGTGGAGCGTGCTGGACTGGAACGCTTCGGCGATCCGCTTCTACGAGAAGATGGGCGCGACGGTGATGCCCGACTGGCGCATCTGCCGCATCGCCGGCGAGTCGCTCGACGCCTTCCGCGCCCGCCCATGACCGCCGACCGGCATCACGCACTGCACGCCGACTTCCGCTGGTCGGTGCCCGCGCGCTTCAACATCGCCGAGGCGTGTTGCCGGCGCTGGGCTCGCGAGGCGCCCGGGCGGGTCGCGATCCGCTGCGAGGCCGAGGACGGCAGTTCGTCGACCCACCGCTATGCCGAGCTGCAGCGCGATGCGAACCGGCTGTCGGCGGCGCTGCGCCGGCGCGGCGTCGCGCGCGGCGACCGGGTCGCGATCGTGATGCCGCAGCGCTTCGAGACCGCCGTCGCGCACATGGCGGTCTACCAGCTCGGCGCGATCGCGATGCCGCTGTCGATGCTGTTCGGTCCCGATGCGCTCGCCTACCGGCTCGAGCACAGCGAGGCGGTGGCGGCGATCGTCGACGAGTCGGCGATCGACGCGCTGTGCAGCGTGCGCGCCGGCTGCACGGGCCTGCGCACGGTGATCGCCGCCGGAGCCGCCGCCGGCCGCGGCGACCTGGACTGGGGTGCCGCGCTCGGCCGCGAGGCCGACCGCTTCGACCCGGTCGTCACCGCTGCCGACGACCCTGCGGTGCTGATCTACACCAGCGGCACCACCGGCCCGCCGAAAGGCGCGCTGATCCCGCATCGCGCGCTGATCGGCAACCTGACCGGCTTCGTCTGCAGCCAGAACTGGTTTCCGCAGCACGACGCGGTGTTCTGGTCGCCGGCCGACTGGGCCTGGACCGGCGGGCTGATGGACGCGCTGCTGCCGACGCTGTACTTCGGCCGCGAGATCGTCGGCTTCCGCGGCCGCTTCGCGCCGGAGCGCGCGTTCGAGCTGATGCAGCGCCACCGGGTCACCCACACCTTCCTGTTCCCGACCGCGCTGAAGGCGATGATGAAGGCGGTGCCCGACCCGCGCCGACGCTACCGCCTCGCGCTGCGCGCGGTGATGAGCGCCGGCGAGGCGGTCGGCGACGCGGTCTTCGCCTACGGCCGCGACCGGCTCGGCGTGACGATCAACGAGATGTTCGGGCAGACCGAGATCAACTACATCGTCGGCAACTGCACGCGCAGCGTCGACGCCGACGGGCGCGAGGCCGCCGGCTGGCCGGCGCGGCCTGGGAGCATGGGCAGGCCCTACCCGGGCCACCGGATCGCGGTGATCGACGACGCCGGCCGTGAGTGCCCGCGCGGCACGCCGGGCGAGGTCGCGGTGCACCGGCTCGACGTGCACGGCCACCCGGACCCGGTGTTCTTTCTCGGCTACTGGAAGAACGACGCGGCCACGCGCGCCAAGTTCACGGGGGATCCGGCCGCCAGCTGGTGCCGCACCGGCGACATGGCGGTGATGGACGAAGACGGCTACCTCTGGTACCAGGGCCGCAGCGACGACATGTTCAAGGCCGCCGGCTACCGCATCGGCCCGAGCGAGATCGAGAACTGCCTCGTCAAGCACCCGGCGGTGGCCAATGCCGCCGTCGTGCCCAAGCCCGACCCCGAGCGCGGCGCGGTGGTCAAGGCCTACGTCGTGCTGGCGCCGGGCCACGCGGGCGATGCCGCGCTGGTCGACGCGCTGCAGCGCCACGTGCGCGGCCAGCTCGCGCCCTACGAGTATCCGAAGGAGATCGAGTTCATCGACGCGCTGCCGATGACGACCACCGGCAAGGTGCAGCGGCGTGTGCTGCGGCTGCAGGAGCAGGCGCGCGCCGAGGCGCTCAGGAGCACGGGCGGGCCTGTTTCGGGCTCGGCCTGACGCTTTCGCTGAACGGGTCGATCGCCGCGATGCGCGCGTCGTGGACCTCGACGCAACCCTGGCCCTTGCGGATCCGCCGCCGGCCATCGGCCATTGGCTCCTCGGCCAGCGGCCGGTCGGCGAGCGCGCTCGCGATGCGCGACTCGACCGTCGGCGCGCGTGCGCCGTTGGCCCGCGGGTCGTCGAGCGCCTGCTGACGCACGCCCGGCGAGGCGGCGAAACCGCGCCGCAGGCGCAGATCGAGCGGCGGCGCGCTGGCCGCCGAGTAGCGTCACGG
>CALJUI010000344.1 GCA_937975735.1 uncultured Rubrivivax sp. | reverse complement strand
TGTCGCCGGACGGGCGCTGGATCGCGTATACCGGACGCGACGAGCACCATGCCGAGGTCTGGCTGATGCCGGCCGCCGGCGGCCCGGCGCGGCGGCTGACCTGGCTCGGCGCCGACGCGCAGGTGCGCGGCTTCCTGCCCGACGGCCGCGTGCTCTTCGTCAGCAACCACGGCCAGCCCTTCCTGCGCCACCTGCACGCCTTCGCGGTCGACCCCGCCGGCGGTCTGCCCGAGGCGCTGCCCTTCGGGCCGGTCAACCACCTCGGCTTCGGGCCCGGCGGAGGCACCGTCATCGGGCGCAACACCGGCGACCCGGCGCGCTGGAAGCGCTACCGTGGGGGCACGGCCGGCCACCTGTGGGTCGACGTGGAGGGACGCGGCGAGTTCGTGCGGCTCGACGGCCTGCCAGGCAACCTGAGCCACCCGATGTGGATTGGCGACCGGCTGTGGCTGCTGTCCGACGCCGAGGGCGTGGGCAACCTGTATTCCTGTCGCCCCGACGGCGGCGACTGGCGCCGCCACACCGACCACGAGCAGTTCTATGCCCGCCATGCGCAAACCGACGGCCGGCGCATCGTCTACCAGTGCGCCGCCGACCTGTGGCTGTTCGATCCGCTGACCGACCAGACGAGGCGGCTGGACATCGACGTGCCCGGTCACCGCACCCAGGCGACCCGCCGGCCGGTGGTCGCAGCCGATCATCTCGGTGGCGCACGGCTGCACCCCAAGGGCCACAGCGTGGCGCTCGAGGTGCGAGGCAAGCTGATCAGCATGGCGTTGTGGGAAGGCGGCGTGCGTCAGCACGGCCAGGCCGACGGCGCCCGTCTGCGCCATGGCCAGTGGCTGGCCGACGGCCAGACCCTGGTGGTCGTCAGCGACGCCAGCGGCGAGGAGTGCATCGAGCTGCACGACGACGAAGGCGTGCGCGAACTGCCCTGGACTGCCGCCGAGCTCGGCCGCATCACGTCGATGCGCGCGGCGCCGCGCGGCACCCGCGTCGCGATGGCCAACCACCGCAACCAGCTGCTCGTCGGCGACGTCGCCAGCGGCGTGCTCGCGGTGGCCGACCGCAGCGACGCCGGCCGCATCGAGGACCTGGCCTGGTCGCCCTGCGCCGGCTGGCTGGCCTACTCCTTCCAGGCCGACGCCCGCCATCGCGCGATCAAGCTGTGCGAGATGGCGACCGGGGCGCTGGCCTTCGCGACGCAGCCCGAGTTCCAGGACTACGGCCCGTCGTTCGACCCGGACGGCAAGTACCTGTACTTCCTGTCGACCCGCACCTTCGATCCCGTCTACGACAACGTCCAGTTCGAGCTCAGCTTCCCGCGCGCCGCGCGGCCCTACCTGCTGGGGCTGCAGGCCGACGGCCGGCCGCCCTTCGAGCCGGCGCCGCGCGGCATGAAGGACGACAAGGCCGACGACAAGGCGGCGGCGGACAAGGCGGCCGAGCCGGCGCCGCTGCGCATCGACCTCGACGGTCTGCAGCGCCGCATCGCGCCGTTCCCGGTGCCCGAGGGCCGCTTCGGCCAGCTCGCCGCGATGGCCGGCGGCAAGCTGCTGTGGACGCTGCTGCCGATCGCCGGCGCGCACGGCCGCGGCGGCCACAAGGAGGGGCCGGGGCAGCTGCAGCGCTTCGACCTGGCCACCAACGAGGCCGAGACCCTGCTCGAGGAGGTCGACCACTTCGTGCTCGCCGACGACCGGGTCACCTTGCTGGTTCGTGGCGGCCATGACCTGCGCGTGGTCTCGGCCGAGCGCGACGCCGACGCTGAGGACGGCGACGAGACGCCGTCGCGCAAGAGCGGCTGGCTGGACCTGGATCGCGTGCGCCTGTCGGTCGACCCGCGCGCCGAGTGGCGGCAGATGTTCCGCGAGGTCTGGCGCCTGCAGCGCGACCACTTCTGGGTCGAGGACATGTCGGGCATCGACTGGAACGCCGTCTACGAGCGCTACCTGCCGCTGCTCGACCGCGTCGCGACGCGCGCCGAGCTGTCCGACCTGATCTGGGAGATGCAGGGCGAGCTCGGCACCTCGCACGCCTACGAGATGGGCGGCGACCACCGCAAGCCGCCGGCGGTGGCGCTCGGCCTGCTCGGCGCCGACCTGCGCTTCGCCGGCGACGACGCGGGCTACGCGATCGAGCACATCGTCGGCGGCGACGCCTGGGACGCCGGCGCCGACTCGCCGCTCGGCGCGGTCGGCGTGCAGGCCCGAGTCGGCGAGCGCATCGTCGCGGTCGGCGGCCAGCGCGTCACGCGCGAGCGGCAGCCGCAGGCCCTGCTGGTGCAGCAGGCCGACACCAAGGTGGAGCTGACGCTGGCGTCGGACTTCGGCACCCGCCGCGTGCTCGTGAAGACGTTGGCCGACGAGGCGCCGGCGCGCTACCGCGAGTGGGTCGAGCGCAACCGCGCCTGGGTGCACGAGCGCAGCGGCGGCCGCGTCGGCTACTTCCACCTGCCCGACATGATGTCGGCCGGCTTCGCCGAGTTCCACCGCTACTTCACCAACGAGTGCGACCGCGACGGGCTGATCGTCGACGTGCGCTTCAACCGCGGCGGCCATGTCTCCGAGCTGCTGCTCGAGAAGGTCGCGCGCAAGCGCATCGGCTACGTGATGGCGCGCTGGGCGCGGCCGTCGCCCTATCCGGACGCCGCGGTCGCCGGGCCGGTGGTCGCGCTGACCAACGAGCACGCCGGCTCCGACGGCGACATCTTCTCGCACGGCTTCAAGCTGATGGGCCTGGGCACGCTGGTCGGCCGGCGCACCTGGGGCGGCGTGATCGGCATCTGGCCGCGCCACACGCTCGCCGACGGCACCACGACGACGCAGCCGGAGTACTCGTTCTGGTTCAAGGACGTCGGCTGGGGCGTGGAGAACTTCGGTACCGAGCCGCAGGTCGAGGTCGACAACTCGCCGCAGGACGCCGCCGCCGGCCGCGACCGCCAGCTCGAGGTGGCGCTGGCCACCGCCTTGGAGGCGATCGAGCGCGAGGGCGTCAGCCGCCCCGCCTTCACCGAACGGCCTGTGCTCGCGGCCGGGCCGTTGCCGCCGCGCTCGCGCTGAGCGTCAGTCGGCTCGGTTGCCCGGCGGCGCGGTGAACAACTTGGCGGCGCGCCCCTTGAGTTCGAGCAGTTCGCTCGGCGTCACCGAATAGCGGCCGGTGACGGCGTTGACCTCGACGCGGAACTCGACTTCTTTCGCGCCGTTGGACAGGATGCCGCTGGTGAACTCGTAGTCGGCGCTCTCGGCCGGCAGGCCGAGCTTCTCGACGTCGTAGGTCTCGTGCTTGACGTCGACGATGTCGCCGCTGGCGAGGTCGAGGATGCCGGTGGCGCGATAGACCTCTTCGCTGAGCTCGTCCATGATCACGATCGGCAGCTTCAGGTCCACGGCGGTGTCCTTGCGGGTTTCGGGGCAGGGATTGTAGGCGCCGTCACTCGACAGCCCTCGGTCCGCCGCTGCGCTCAGCCGCGTTCGAACTTGAAGACCGCGGTGCTCGCCAGCAGGTTCGGCCAGCGCTCGATGCGCCGGCCTTCGTGCAGCCCGAAGGCCTCGAGCACGCGCAGCCCGCACTGGCCGGCCAGCACCTCGAAGTCGGCAAAGGTACCCACGCGGATGTTGGGCGTGTCGTACCACTGGTAGGGCAGGGCCTTGGTCACCGGCATGCGCCCGCGCAGCACCGACAGCCGGTTCGGCCAGTGCGCGAAGTTCGGGAAGCTGACGATCGCCTGGTGGCCCACGCGTGCGGTCTCGCGCAGCACGGTCTCGGTGTTGCGCAGGTTCTGCAGCGTGTCGAGCTGCAGCACCATGTCGAAGCTGTCGTCGTCGAACAGCGCCAGCCCTTCCTCGAGGTTGAGCTGGAGCACGTTGACGTCGCGCCGGATCGCCTGCGCCAGCAGCGCGTCGTCGATCTCGACGCCGAAGCCGCTGCAGCCGCGCTCGTCGCGCAGGTAGGCCAGCAGCGCGCCGCTGCCGCAGCCGAGATCGAGCACGCGGCTGCGCGGCGGCACCAGCTCGGCGATGTGTTCCAGACCCGCCCTTTCGGTCATGGCCCGATCTCCCTCGACACGTTCGCGAAATAGGCGCGCATCACCTCGTGGTAGCGCGGGTCGTCGAGGAGGAAGGCGTCGTGGCCGTGCGGCGCGTCGATCTCGGCGTAGCTGACGCGATGCCGGTTGTCGACCAGGGCCTTGACGATCTCTCGCGCCCGCGCCGGCGCGAAGCGCCAGTCGGTGGTGAAGCTGACGAGCAGGAACTGCGCGCTGGCCTTCGCGAACGCCGCGGCGAGGTCGCCGCCGTGCGCGCGCGCCGGGTCGAAGTAGTCCAGCGCGCGGGTGATCAGCAGATAGGTGTTGGCGTCGAAGTAGCCGGCGAACTTCTCGCCCTGGTGGCGCAGGTAGCTCTCGATCTGGAACTCGATCGCCTGCGTGCTGTAGCCGAACTCGGCCTCGCGCAGCTGGCGGCCGAACTTGGCCGCCATCGAGTCGTCCGACAGGTAGGTGATGTGGCCGATCATGCGCGCCACGCGCAGCCCGCGCGCCGGCA
>CALJUI010000343.1 GCA_937975735.1 uncultured Rubrivivax sp. | reverse complement strand
GGCAATGCCGGCTGCCGCCGGCCGCCATCCGATCTTCGGCACCAACCCGATCGCCGCGGTGTTCCCGCGCCGTGACCAGGATCCATTGCTGATCGACCTCAGCCTGTCCGAGGTCGCGCGCGGCAAGGTGATGGTCGCGGCGAAGAAGGGCGAGCCGATTCCCCTCGGCTGGGCGCTCGACGCCGAGGGTCGGCCGACCACCGATGCGAAGGCGGCGCTGGCCGGGTCGATGCTGCCGGTGGGCGCGGTGTCCTCGCCGAAGGGCGCGATGCTGGCGCTGATCGTCGAGCTGCTGGTGACCGCGGTGATCGGTGCGAACTTCGGCTTCGAAGCCTCGAGCTTCTTCGTCGACGAGGGCAACCGCCCGCACCTGGGCCAGGTCTTCGTCGTGATCGACCCGGGCGCACTGGCCGGCAGCGACGCCTACCTCGACCGCATCGAGGTGCTGATCGCCGAGATGATGAAGGACCCCGAGGTGCGTCTGCCCGGCGCCCGCCGCGAGGCGCTGCGCCGCCGGGCCGAGGCCGAAGGCATCGAGGTCGCCGACGCGCTGCTGGCGGGCTGGTCGGCGGCCGGCTGAACGCGTTCGCGTATCGGGTCGCGGCGTGTCCCGATCGCCCTGGATCGCCGGCGCGCGCGCGGTGCTCGCCGATGCGCTGCAGGTCTACGGCAAGCTGCTGAAGGTGCTGGTCCCGGCGCTGCTGGTCGTCAAGGTCCTGCAGAGCGTCGGCGCCGTCGACTTGCTGGGACGGCTGCTGTCGCCGGCGATGGGCCTGGTCGGCCTGCCCGACATGCTGGGCGTGGTCTGGGCCGCGACGCTGCTGACCAACCTCTTCACCGGGCTGGCAGTCTTCTTCGAGGTCGCGGCGCACACCACGCTCAGCGTCGAGCAGATCACCGTGCTCGGCACGCTGATGCTGATCGGGCACTCGCTGCCGGTCGAAGGCGCGGTGGCGCGACGCGCCGGCGTGCCCTGGTCGATGACGATCGCGCTGCGTGTCGGCGGCGCGCTGGTGCTGGCGGCATTGCTGCATGCCGTCTACGGCGGGCTCGACCTGATGCAGGCCCCGGCGCGGATCGGCTGGCGACCGGCGCCCCCGGGCGACTCGCTGGCCGACTGGGCCGTTGCCCAGCTGTGGACGCTGGCGGTGATCTTCGTGATCATCCTCGCGCTGGTCGTGTTGATGAAACTGCTGCGGCGCATCGGCCTGGAGCGCTGGATCCACCGCGCGCTGACGCCGCTGCTGCGCGTGCTGGGCATCGGTCCGGCGGCGGCCAACGTCACGGTGGTCGGCGTCACGCTGGGCCTGAGCTACGGGGCCGGCCTGCTGATCCGGGACATGGACCGAGGTGTGATGAGCCGGCGCGACAGCTTCCTCGCGCTGTGCTTCCTCGGGCTCGCCCACAGCCTGATCGAGGACACGCTGCTGATCCTGGCGCTCGGTGCCGACCTGAACGGCATCTTGTGGGCGCGGCTGCTGTTCGCGGTCGTCGTGGTCGCGGTGCTGGCGCGCTGGGTCGCGTGGCGCGATCCGGGCCACGCGACCGGCGGCTGAGCCCGTCAACTCGCCGCTGGGGCCTCCAGCCGCTCGGGCAGCAGGTATTGCTGCCGGTACGCCTCGAACGGCAGCGTGTCGCCGGCTTCCAGCTGCAGCTGATCCTGCAGCGACTGCCGCGCCATCGCCTCGAAGCGGATGGCCAGTTCGTCGGGGTAGGGCAGGCGCAACAGCGCTTCGCGCGTGCCTGCCGACTGCGCACGCACGAAGGCCGTGTAGGACTGGCGGAAGTCGCGCGCCATCGTCTCGAGCACGCGGGCCGACGGCAGACGCCGCGGCTCGGCGATCGTCGCGCGCGCCGCATCGAGCGCGGCGGCGTAGGCCTGGCCGCCGAGCGCGGCGTCGACCCGATCGGCAATCGGCGCGCAGTCGGCCAGCACCTGCGACGCCCATTCGGTCAGCGTCCGCTCGCCGTCGGCCGACTCCAGCTGCAGCCCCGGCTCGCGGCCGCGCGCGGCGGCCAGGTGCTGGTTGCGGGCGAGCCGCGCGATCTCCTCGGGCGAATCGTCCGGGCTCGCGCTCAGCAGGCAATGGAGCAGGAACAGGTCGAGCACGCGCATCGTGTCCGCGCCAATCCCCACCGGCTCGAACGGGTCGAGGTCCATGCAGCGCACCTCGACGTACTCGACGCCCCGCGCGCGCAGCGCATGCAGCGCGCGTTCGCCGCGCTGGATCACGCGCTTCGGCCGGATCGTGCCGTAGAACTCGTTCTCGATCTGCAGCAGGCTGTCGGACAGCTGCAGGTACTCGCCGCCCGGACCGCGGATGCCCACCTGCTGGTAGGGCGGGTGCGGCCGCACCAGCGCGCCGAGCAGCGAGCCGGCGTAGTCCTCCAGGCTGTTGTAGCTGACCGCCAGCGCCGCCTGCGCGTCGCTCTGGTAGCCCAGCCGGCCCATCCGCAGCGAGGTCGCGAACGGCAGGTACAGCGTGTGCTCGGACAGGCGCTGCAGGTCGTGGGCGCGGTCCGCGACGAAGCTCGGGCAGACCGCCGGCGACGCGCCGAACAGCGTCAGCAGCACGAAGGAGTGACGCCGGAAGTTGCGGATCAGGCCGAAGTACTCGGGATTGGACAGCCCCGGCATCGACCAGTTGTAATGGATGCCCGAGATCGTCTGCATGCGCCGGCCGTAGCGCATGCCCAGACCCATGCGGTACACGCTCTTGGACCGGCCGATGTTCGACGACCCGAAACGCGCGATCGGGATGTTCTCGTCCGACGGCAGTCCGCAGGGCATGCTGGCGACCCACAGCATCTCGTCGCCGAGCGCGCGATAGACGGCCTGGTGGATCTGCGTCAGCTCGGCCTCGGCGGACTCGACGCTGCCGTGCGCACCGGTGACCAGTTCGAGCTGCGACTCGCTGAAGTCGTTGGTGATGTGCGGATGGGTCAGCGGCGAGCCGAGCGCCGCCGGGTGCGGCGTCATCGCGAGCCGGCCGTCGGCCTGCACGCGCAGGCTCTCCTTCTCGACGCCGCGGCGCATGCCGCGCAGGCGTTCGGGGCTCAGGGCGGCGAGGGCGTTCGACAGGGTGCTCATGGGGTGGCGGCTCGGAATCCAGCCGAGACCCTATCAGGCTTGGCGCTTTCGCGTCGGCAGCGGGCCTATCCGGGGAGCCGCGGCTCGGCGACCGGGCGGACCCTGCGCGGCGGCGCAGCGGTGGAATCGCGCACGACCAGCTCGACCGGGATCTCCAGCTGCGTCGGCTGCCGGTCGCGCCCCTCGACGCGGTCGAGCAGATGGGCGGCAGCCAGCGCCCACATGCGCTCGGTCGGCACCTGGACCGTCGTCAGCGCCGGCCGCCACTGGCGCGACAGCTCGAGGTCGTCGAACCCGACCACCGACAGCTGGCCTGGCACGTCGATGCCCTGCGCCTGGCATTCGAGCATCGCGCCCCAGGCGAGCACGTCGTTGCCGCAGACGATGGCCGTCGGTGCCGGCTTCGCCGCGAGCAAGCTGCGCGTGCCGTCGCGCGCCGCGGCCAACGTGTACGGGGCCTCGATCAGCCCGCAGGGCGCCAGGCCGGCGGCGCCGAGCGCGTCGCGCACGCCCTGGATGCGGCCGGCGGCGCGGTCGTTGTCGGCGCTGCGGCCGGCCAGCATGCCGATCCGGCGGTGCTTCAGGTCGAGCAGGTATTGCACCGCTCGCACGATGGCGTCACGGTTGCGGAAGCCCACGCAGGCCGCGCCTGCCGGGGCCGGGAAGCTGCCGATGTGGATCCACGGCAGGCCGCGCTGGGCCAGCATCGCCATCAGTGACGCGCGCTGGCTGATGCCGGTCAGGGCGAGCGCGTCGACGCCGCGGGCGAGCAGCGCCTTGGCCTGCGCCTCTTCCTGCGCCGCGTCGTAGTCGCTGATCGCCAGCAGCACGACCACGCCGGCGCGCGCCATCTCCTGCTGGAAGGCCTGCAGGCCGAGCGCGAAGATCGCGTTGTCGACGGTCGGCACGATGACGCCGACGGTGCCGCTGCGGCGCAGCGACATCGCGCGCGCGCCGGCGTGGGCGACGTAGCCCAGCCGCTCGACCGCGGCCAGCACCTGCGCGCGCAGCGCCGGGCGCACCGTGCCGGGCTTGTTCAGGGCGCGCGACACCGTGGCCGTGGACACCCCGGCGGCCTGGGCGACGTCTTCGAGGGTTGGTGTCCGGGTCGGGGGCATCGTCGGAAAGCGCTTGCAGTGCGGGCTCGAGTGCCGGCACGGTGGCAGGCCAGAGGATAAACCGCCGACGCCTGCGGGTGAATGCCCTTGACAGAGCCATCGGGTCTGCCCATACTCTGTAAGCGCTTGCAGACTCGGGCCGGGGTCCGGTCTGTGTCCATCCACTCCTCAGACCGCAGGTTCCGCCATGGCCATCACCTACCTGAAGAAGGCGTCGAAGACGCCGGAGACCGAGACCGCCACCGCCCAGAAGGTGGTGAACGAGATGCTCGCCGCGATCGAGTCGGGCGGCGAGGAGGCCGTGCGCGGCTACGCGAAGTCGCTGGACAAGTGGACCGGCGACATCGTGATGAGCGAGGCCGACATCGACCGCGCGGTTGCCGAAGTGCCCAAGCAGGTGCGGGCCGACATCGATTTCGCGATCAAGCAGATCCGCGACTTCGCGCTCGCCCAGAAGGCCTCGATCACCGACACCCAGGTCGAACTGCACAAGGGCGTCACCGCGGGGCAGATCGTGCTGCCGGTCAACGTGGTCGGCTGCTACGCGCCGGCCGGTCGCTACGCGCACATCGCCTCGGCCTACATGACGGTGACCACCGCCAAGGCCGCCGGCGTCAAGACCGTGATCGCCTGTTCGTCGCCGTTCCGCGGCGGCGGCATGCACCCCTACGTGCTCTATGCGTTCAAGGCCGCCGGCGCGGACGTCATCATGACGCTGGGCGGTGTGCAGGCGATCGCGACGATGGCCTACGGGCTGTTCACGGGCCAGCCGGCCGACGTCATCGTCGGCCCGGGCAACAAGTTCGTCGCGGAGGCCAAGCGCACGCTGTTCGGCAAGGTCGGCATCGACGTGTTCGCCGGCCCGTCGGAAGTCGCCGTGATCGCCGACAAGACCGCCGACCCGGCGATCGTCGCGATCGACCTCGTCGGCCAGGCCGAGCATGGCCACGAGTCACCGGCCTGGCTGTTCACCGACGACAAGAAGCTCGCGGAGGAGGTGATGAAGCGGGTGCCGGCGCTGGTCGAGGCGCTGCCGCCGACCGCGCGCGACGCGGCCGGCAGCGCCTGGCGCGACTATGGCGAGGTCATCGTCTGCGACACCCGCGAGGAGGTTGCCGAGATCTCCGACCGCTACGCCAGCGAGCACCTGGAGGTGCACGCCGCCGACCTCGACTGGTGGCTGGGCCGGCTCACCAACTACGGCTCGCTCTTCCTCGGCGAGGAGACCACCGTGGCCTACGGCGACAAGGCCAGCGGGCCGAACCACGTGCTGCCGACCAAGGGCGCCGGCCGCTACTCGGGTGGCCTGTCGGTGCACAAGTTCATGAAGACGCTGACCTGGCAACGCATGACGCGCGACGCCGCACGCGACATCGGCGAGGTCACCGCGCGCATCTCGCGCCTGGAGGGCATGGAGGGCCACGCCCTGACCGCCGACGCGCGGCTGGAGAAGTACTTCCCCGGCCAGACCTTCGACCTCGGCGAACACGTCAAGGTCTGACGCCGTGGCCTGGATCGAGCAGGCCTTCTCGCTGCGCGGCCGCCACGCGGTGGTCACCGGCGGCAACGCCGGCATCGGCGAGACGATGGCGCTGGCGCTCGGCCGCGCGGGGGCCTCGCTGCTGCTGGTCGCGCGCCGCGCCGATGCGCTCGAGACCGCCGCCGGCCGGCTGCGCGCCGAGGGCATCGCGTGCGACGTGCTCGCGCTCGACCTCGGCGACACCGACGCGCTGCCGGAGGCCGGCCGGGCGATCGCCGCGCGCAGCCCGGTGGACATCCTCGTCAACGCCGCCGGCGTCAACCTGCGCCAGCCCTTCGCCGAGGTCACGCCGCAGAGCTGGAACCAGCAGATCGCACTGCACCTGTCGGCGCCGTTCTTCCTGACGCAGGCGCTGGCGCCGGGCATGGCCGAGCGCGGCCATGGCCGCATCATCAACATCGCGTCGCTGCAGTCGACCCGCGCGTTCGCCAACAGCGCGCCGTACGGCGCCGGCAAGGGTGGTGTCGTTCAGCTGACGCGGGCGATCGCCCAGGCCTGGTCGGCGAAGGGCGTCACCTGCAACGCGATCGGGCCGGGCTTCTTCCCCACGGAACTCACCGCGCCGGTGTTCGCCGACCCGGCGCTGTCGGCGATGCATGCCTCGCGCACCGCGATCGGTCGCAACGGGCGGCTCGAGGATCTGCACGGCGCCACCGTCTTCCTGGCCAGCGTCGCCAGCGCCTACATCACCGGCCAGACCCTGATGGTCGACGGCGGCTACACCGCCCTTTGAAGGAAACCGATGAAAGCCCTCGTCTACACCCAACCGAATCAGGTCCAGCTGCTCGACCGCGACGAGCCCTCGCCGGCGCCCGGCGACGTGGTCGTACGCATCGACGCGGTCGGGATCTGCGGCTCCGACCTGCATGCCTACCATGGCCATGACCCGCGTCGCAAACCCGGCCTGGTGCTCGGTCACGAGTTCGCCGGCACCGTGGTCGAGAGCGCCAGTGCGGACTGGGCCGTCGGACGCCGCGTCACCGGCAACCCGCTGATCACCTGCGGCCATTGCGACTACTGCGTGCAGGGCCGCGACAACCTGTGCGCGAACCGCACGATGGTCGGCATGACGCGGCCGGGCGCCTTCGCCGAGCGCATGGGCATCCCCGGCCGCTGCCTGATCGAGGTGCCCGATTCGCTGAGCCCGGTCGCCGCCGCGCTGACCGAACCGGCCGCGACCGCGCTGCACGCGATCAACCTGTCGGCGCGCGCGATGACCCGGCCGATCCACGAAGGGCGGGTGCTGGTGCTCGGTGGCGGCGCGATCGGCATGCTCGCGGCGCTGCTGCTGCGCCACCAGGGCGCCGACCAACTCGAGGTGGCCGAGGTCAATCCGCTGCGCCGCATCTCGCTGGAAACGCATGCGCGCTGCACCACCTTCGACCCGCGCGAGCGGCAGGCCGCGGAGAACGCCTTCGACCTCGTCATCGACGCGGTCGGCAGCGCGATCACGCGCAAGGCCGCGCTGGCGGCGGTGCGTCCGGGCGGCGTCGTGATGCACATCGGACTGCAGGACTGGGCCAGCGAGATCGACATGCGCAAGCTGACGCTGGCGGAGATCACGCTGCTGGGCACCTACACCTACGGCATGGCCGACCTGCGGGCCACCGTCGCCGCGCTCGACCGCGGCGTGTTCGGCGACCTGTCCTGGGTCGAGCGGCGGCCGCTGGCTCAAGGCGCACAGGCCTTCGACGACCTGCACCACGGCCGCCTGGCCTCGGCCAAGGTCGTGCTCGAGCCGGCGGCCTGAGGCCTCGGCTCAGCCGCGCGCGGCGCAGACGCTGCACTGCGGCTGGCGCGCGATCGCCAGCTCGGTCCACGTCATCGTGCGCGCGTCGAGCATCTGCAGGCGACCGGCGAGCGAGGTGCCGATGCCGACGATCAGCTTCAGCGCCTCGGCCGCCTGCACGCTGCCGACGATGCCGACCAGCGGCGCGAACACGCCCATCGTCGAGCAGGCCACGTCCTCGAACGCCGCCTCGGGCGGGAACAGGCAGGCGTAGCAGGGCATGTCCGCTTGCCGGCTGTCGTAGACCGAGATCTGCGCGTCGAAGCCGATCGCTGCGCCGGCGACCAGCGGCTTGGCGTGCCGCACGCAGGCTGCGTTGACTGCGTGGCGGGTGCGGAAGTTGTCGGAGCAGTCGAGCACGACGTCGGCCTGGGGGACCTTCTCGTCGAGCCAGGCGGCGTCGGCGCGGCGGACCACGGCGTGCACCGCCACGTCCGGGTTGATCCCGGCGATGGTCTGACGCGCCGACTCGGCCTTCGGCGCGCCGACGCGGGCCAGGTTGTGCGCGATCTGCCGCTGCAGGTTGGTCACGTCGACCACGTCGTCGTCGACCAGCGTCAGACGGCCGACGCCGGCGGTGGCCAGGAACAGCGCCGCCGGCGACCCCAGGCCGCCGGCACCGACGATCAAGACATGCGCGTCGTGCAGCCGCTGCTGGCCCTCGATGCCGATGTCGTCGAGCAGGATGTGGCGCGAGTAGCGCAGCAGTTGGTCGTCGTTCATGGCGCGGCGCAAAGGCGAGGGCCCGCCGACGTCACGTCCGGCGGGCCCCTGCGGGATCTGGGTGGTGCCGGCTCAGCGCTTGGCCGGGTCGACCTCGGCCTGGCGCTCGGCCATCGTCTTGCTGGCCATCACCGGCAGGCCGCGCAACTGGTTCAGTGCCTGCTGCAGCGGGAAGTCCTCGGCGCTGCCGAACTCGGGCAGCGGCTTGGGCGCCTTCTCCACCTGCACCAGGCACATGCGGCAGTTGG
>CALJUI010000342.1 GCA_937975735.1 uncultured Rubrivivax sp. | reverse complement strand
GGCGCTGGGTCGACATCCATCGCCCGGCGCCGCCGTGGCCGGCCCCGGCGGCGGACGCGCGCGCCGACGACACCGGCATCGAGGCCCAGGCGCTCTGGCTGGCCTGGCCCGACCAGGACGCACCGCCGCCCCGTCCCGGCGACCGCGAGGCGGTGCGGCACTGGCTGCAGCGGCCGCGATCGATCCCGCCGGCCCTGCTTCGCGCGCTGCGCGACGCGTGGGGCGATGCCTCGGCATCCTCGTCGACCGTGCCGCCCAACGACCGTGGGCCGGAGGCGCGCCGTCCGGTGAAACCGCCTTCGGCGCCGGTGCCGATCCCCGCGCCGTCCCCCGATCAGGCGATCGGCGTGCCGCTCGCCGGTCTCGTGCTGCTGCACCCCTTCCTGCCACGCCTGCTCGGCGGCTGCGGCCTGCTCGGTGCCGACGGCCGCCAGCTGCCCGACGCGTCGCTGCCGCGCGCCTGCGCGCTGCTGCATGCGCTGGCCTGCGGGGATCGGCCTGCACCCGAGCACCAGCTGCCGCTGATCAAGCTGCTGCTCGGGCGATCGCCGACGCAGCCGCTGGACGATCCGCTGCCGCCGCTGCGGCCGTCCGACCGCGAGGAGGTCGACGCGCTGCTGGCCGCGGTGCGCGGGCACTGGACGGCGCTGCGCGGCTCCGAGGTGCAGGCCCTGCGCCTGTCCTTCCTGCAGCGCCGCGGCCTGCTCGACCGCCCGCCCGGCGGCTGGCGACTGCGCGTGCAGCCGGAGGCCTTCGACCTGCTGCTCGGCCTGCTTCCATGGTCGATCGGCTTCGTCCGCCTGCCCTGGATGCCCGAGCCGCTGGGGGTCGAATGGCCCACGCCATGAAACTCGCCGACGCGCCGGTCGGCGGCGTCGATGCCGCGACGCTCGAGGCCGAGCTCGAATGGCTGGCCCGGGTCATCGAGGTCCGGCTGGCGCACTACTTCGATCCGAAGTCGCCGGCGTCGCCGCCGCTGCCCGGCACGCTCGTGCCGGCCCCCTCGCTGCGGGCCGCCGACGGCCCCTACGCCGCTGCGCTGCAGCGCCATCGGCTCGACCCGGTCGAGCGGCTGCTGATGATCCTGGCGCTGGCGCCGCTGCTGCGGCCGCAACTTCTTGACGTGCTGGGTTCGATCAACCCGACGACGCAGCGCGCCTACACCGAGTTCGGTGGCCACGCCGGACCGGGCGGCACGATCCTGCCCAGCGGCGAGACGGCCTGCTTCGTGCTCGCCGGCGACGACCTGGCGCAGCGCCTGCGCGCGATGCAGCGGCTGGCCGCCGACCAGCGCCTGGCGCAGGACGACCTGCTGCGCCTGGTGCCGCTCGCCGCCGGCGACGGCCCGGCGCCGTCGGTGCTGCACGGCCTGCTGGTCGCCGCGCCGGCCTTCGTCGCGCAGGCTCTGCCGGGGCCGGCGCTGCCGACATTGCCCGACCGCCAGGCCCTGGCCTCGCGCGTGGCCACCGGCCTGGGCTGGGACGACCTGGTGCTGCCGGCCGCCACGCTTGCGCAGCTCGACGACATCGGCCTGTGGCTCGAGCACGGCCCGCGGCTTCTGCACGACTGGGGCTTCGACCGCCGCATCGGCCCGGGCTACGTCAGCCTGTTCCACGGCCCGCCGGGCACGGGCAAGACGCTGTCGGCCTGCCTGATCGGCGAACGCTGCGGCCGCGAGGTGCACCGCGTCGACCTGTCGCTGGTCGTCTCGAAGTACATCGGCGAGACCGAGAAGAACCTGGCCCGCCTGTTCGACGCCGCCGAGCGTGAGGGCTGGATCCTGTTCTTCGACGAGGCCGACGCCCTTTTCGGCAAGCGCACCGGCGTCGCCGACGCGCACGACCGCTACGCCAACCAGGAGGTCAGCTACCTGCTGCAGCGCATCGAGGGCTTCGCCGGCGTCGTGATCCTGGCGTCCAATCTGCGCCACAACATCGACGATGCCTTCCTGCGCCGCTTCCAGTCGGTGGTGCACTTCCCGCTGCCCAAGCCGCCCGAGCGACTGCGCCTGTGGCGCGAGGGCATCCCGGACGCGGTGACCGCCGACCGCGAGCTCGACCTGCATCGGCTGGCCCAGCAGCACGAGCTGTCCGGCGGCACCATCGTCAACGTGCTGCGCTACGCCTGCCTGCGCGCACTGGCGCGCGGCGACGCGGTGCTGCGCGCCGAGGACGTCGACGAAGGCGTCAGGCGCGAATTGTTGAAGGAGGGCCGCGCACTGTGAGCGGCGCGGCGCAGACGGCCCGGATGGTGCTTCGTGCGCCCGAAGCGCGTGCGCCGGTGCCGGTCCCGGTGCCCGAGCGGCCGAGGCCGGCGCCCGTGCCGGTGTCGCAGCCGGCCGAGGCGGCCGAGGTCGAGGCCGAGCGGGTCGCGCAGGCGGTGCTGGCACAGCCACCGCGGCCGCGCATGCAGCGCAGCCCGGCGCCGGCGTCGCTGACGGTGGCGCGCGCGCCGAGCCCCGTCGGCCCGGTGCCGGTGCCCTACCCGAACCTCGGCCTGGGCGGCGGCCGGCCCCTGCCGAGAGCGCTGCGGCGCGACATGGAGCCGCGCTTCGGTGGCGCCGACTTCTCGGCGGTGCGCATCCACACCGGCGCCACGGCCGCACGCGCCAGCCGCCGCCTGAACGCCGCCGCCTTCACCGCCGGCAGCCACATCGCCTTCGGCCGCGGCCGCTTCCGGCCCGAGCGCGCCGAGGGCCGGCGCCTGATCGCCCACGAGCTGACGCACACCATCCAGCAGCGCGGCGCGACCCAGCCGGCGACCGTGCAGCGCAGCGTCGACACCACCGTGCGCACGCGCAGCGCCCCGCGCGTGATGCGGCTGGGCGTGCAGGACGCTCTCGACCACTTCGCCGACAAGGCCGCGCTGCTGCCCGGCTTCACGATGCTGACGCTGCTGCTCGGCTTCAACCCGGTCAATCTGCGCCGAGTCGAGCGCAGCGCGCCGAACCTGTTGCGCGCGCTGGTGCAGATGCTGCCCGGCGGCGCGCTGATCACGCAGGCCCTCGACAACCACGGCATCGTCGAGCGCGTGGCGAACTGGGTCTCCGCGCGGCTGAGCGCGCTGGGGGACATCGGCGCGTCGATCCGCGACTCGATCGACCGCTTCCTCGACGGCCTGTCGTGGACCGACATCTTCGACCTCGGCGGCCTGTGGGCGCGTGCGCGCAGCATCGTCACAACGCCGATCGCGCGCATCGTCGCCTTCGCGCGCGGGCTGATCGTCGACATCGTCGACTTCATCAAGGACGCGATCCTGCGGCCGCTCGCCGCGCTCGCCGAGGGCACGCGCGGCTATCCGCTGCTGCGCGCGGTGCTCGGCTTCGACCCGATCACCGGCGACCCGGCCGAGCGTTCGCCGTCCACCCTGATCGGCGGCTTCATGACGCTGATCGGGCAGGAGGAGGTCTGGCTCAACCTCCAGCGCGCCAACGCGGTGCCGCGCGCCTGGGCCTGGTTCCAGGGCGCGCTCGAGGGCCTGGTCGGATTCGTGCGCCAGATCCCCACCTTGTACGTCAACGCCTTCCGCGCGCTCGGCCTGATCGACATCGTCGTGCTGCCGCGCGCGTTCGCCAAGGTGGTCGGCGTCTTCGCCGGTTTCTACGTCCGCTTCTTCCGCTGGGCCGGCGGCACGGTCGTCGACCTGCTCGAGATCATCTTCGCCGTCGTCGCCCCCGGCGTGATGCCCTACCTGCGGCGCGCCGGCGCGGCCTTCGTCTCGGTCCTGCGCAACCCGATCGCCTTCGGCCGCAACCTCGTGCTGGCGCTGAAGGCCGGCTTCACGCGCTTCGCGGCCAACTTCCTCAGGCACCTCACCGCCGGCATCATCGACTGGCTCACGGGCTCGCTGCCGGGCGTGCACATCCCGCAGAGCCTCAGCCTGCAGGAGATCCTGAAGTTCGTGCTGTCGGTGCTCGGCCTGAGCTGGGCCCAGCTGCGCGCCAAGCTCGTGCGCAAGGTCGGCGAGCCTGCCGTGGTGGCGATGGAGAAGGGCTTCGAGATCGTCAAGAAGCTCGTGACCGAAGGCCCGGTGGCGGCCTGGGAGCAGCTGAAGACCTCGCTCGCCGACCTCAAGCAGATGGCCATCGACGCCATCGTCGCGATGGTCACCGAGTTCGTCGTCGTGAAGGCGATCCCGAAGCTGATCGCACTCTTCATCCCCGGCCCCGGCTTCATCACGGCGGCGATCGCGATCTACGACACCATCATGACCTTCATCCGCCAGCTCGGCCGCATCGCCGCGCTGGTGAAGAGCTACCTCGACGCCTTCATGGCGATCGCCAGCGGCGTGATCGACGCCGCGGCCGGCCGCATCGAGGCGGCGGCGGCGCGCTACCTGTCGCTGATCGTCAGCATCCTGGCCGGCATGCTCGGCTTCGGCAAGGTCGCCGACCGCGTGCGCGCGGTGCTCGAGAAGATCCGACGGCCGATCGACCGCGCGATGGACAAGGTGGTGGACTGGGTGCTTCGGCTCGGGCGACGCTTCGTCGCCGGCGTCAAGTCCGGCGCGCGCCGGCTGCTGCAGTGGTGGCGCAAGAAGCGACGGATCGGCGAAGGCGAGCGGCGCCACACGCTGCAGTTCGACGGCGACGAGCGCAGCGCCCGGCTGATGGTGCATTCGGCACCGGTGACGCCGGCAGTGTTCGTCTCCGCCTTCAGCACCGTCAAGGGCACCGATGCACAGCGTGCCGAGGTCACCCGGGCGCAGGGCGAGATCGACCGCCTGAAGGTCGCCCTGCTGGCCGCCCAGGCGGCGCCGACGCCGGACGAAGCCCGCATCGCGGCCCTCGACCAGCAGCTCGACGAGGAGTTCCACAAGCTCGGCGACGCGCTGGCCACGATCCTCGACCGCGCCGCCGGCGCCGGCGGCCAGGACGACCCGCTGCCGATCGACTACCCGAAGCGGCGCGCGGCCGCCTACCCGCCGATCCGCGTCGGGCCCGAGTCGACGCAGCGGATCGCCCAGGACGCGCTCAAGGCGCTGCCGCCCTCGGGCGCGAAGGCCGCGATGCAGCACGCCATGCCGTCGCTCGCCGGCGAGCCCGGCTTCAAGGCGTGGGACGGTCAGGTGCGCACCTACACCGCCGACGGCGGCGCCGACCAGGCCCTGCCGAACGGTCGCACCGTCGGCCTGTCCGCGCAATTCGCCTCGCTCGCGCCCGGTGTGCGACTGCGCTACGACGACAAGGGGAGCACCGGTGGTGGCGGCAAGATCAACAAGCTCTTCGAGCCCTACGGCTTCAGCGCGAGCAAGGAAGGCCTGGATGGCGATCACGTGATGGAGCGCCAGATCGGCGGTCCCGACGAGGTCGCCAACCTGTGGCCGCTGCCGCGGGGCGAGAATCGAAGCAGCGGCGCCTTGGTGAAGACCCTGAGCGTCGTCTACGGCGGGGAGGCGATGCCGGTCCACGTGGCTCGCCAGCGGCGCGGCCAGGCCCTGTACCTGCTGATCCGCAGCGTCAGGACCGACTAGCCCGTCCCGCCCTTGAAACCCCGGGGTGCCGGCCCCAACTGCCGCGCTCGCGCGGCGCGCCGCCGGTGCCGCTTCGACGAATCCATCCCCACAGAGCAATGGACAAACAGACGCTTTCCTTCCAGGCCGAGGTCAAGCAGATCCTGCACCTCGTCACCCATTCGCTGTACTCGAACAAGGAGATCTTCCTGCGCGAGCTGGTCTCCAACGCGTCCGACGCCTGCGACAAGCTGCGCTTCGAGGCGCTGGACAAGGCCGAGCTGTACGAGGACGCGCCCACGCTCGAGATCCGCGTGAGCTTCGACCCCGAGGCCAAGACGATCACGATCCGCGACAACGGCATCGGCATGAGCGCCGACGAGGCCGTGCAGCACCTGGGCACGATCGCCAAGAGCGGCACGCGCGAGTTCCTGGCCCGCATGGAAGGCGACAAGAAGAAGGACGCCAACCTGATCGGCCAGTTCGGCGTGGGCTTCTACTCCGGCTTCATCGTCGCCGACCGCATCACCGTCGAGTCGCGCCGCGCCGGGCTGCCGGCGGCCGAGGGCGTGCGCTGGAGCAGCGAGGGCACCGGCGACTTCGTCGTCGAGCCGATCGAGCGCGCCGCGCGGGGCACCGACGTGATCCTGCACCTGCGCGACGGCGAAGAGGAGTTCCTCTCGGCCTGGAAGCTCAAGTCGATCCTGTCGAAGTACTCGGACCACATCTCGCTGCCGATCCTGATGCCCAAGCAGGAGTGGGACGAGGAGAAAAGCGAGCAGGTCACCACCGACGCCTGGGAGACCGTCAACAAGGCCTCGGCCCTTTGGACGCGCCCCAAGAGCGAGGTCACCGACGAGCAGTACCGCGAGTTCTACAAGCAGATCAGCTACGACCAGCAGGCGCCGCTGGCCTACACGCACAACCGCGTCGAGGGCCGCACCGAGTACACGCAGCTGCTGTACGTGCCGGCGAAGGCGCCGTTCGACCTGTGGAACCGCGACAAGCGCGGCGGCGTCAAGCTCTACGTCAAGCGCGTGTTCATCATGGACGACGCCGAGGCGCTGATGCCGGTGTACCTGCGCTTCGTCAAGGGCGTGATCGACTCGGCCGACCTGCCGCTGAACGTCAGCCGCGAGCTGCTGCAGGAAAGCCGCGACGTGAAGGCCATCCGCGAGGGCTGCACCAAGCGCGTGCTGTCGATGCTGGAGGACGTGGCCGAGAACCAGAAGGACAAGTACGCCGACTTCTGGCGCGAGTTCGGCACCGTGCTGAAGGAAGGTATCGGCGAGGACCATGCCAACCAGGAGCGGCTGGCCAAGCTGCTGCGCTTCGCCTCCACGCAGGTCGACGAGGGCGTGTCCTTCGCCGACTACATCGGCCGCATGAAGGAAGGCCAGGAGGCCATCTACTACATCACCGCCGACAGCCTGGCCGCGGCCAAGGGCAGCCCGCAGCTCGAGGTCTTCCGCAAGAAGGGCATCGAGGTGCTGTTGCTGACCGACCGCGTCGACGAGTGGATGCTCAGCCATCTCTACGAGGTCGAGGGCAAGTCGCTGCAGAGCGTCGCCAAGGGCGGCGTCGACCTGGGCCAGCTGCAGGACGACGAGGAGAAGAAGGCCGCCGAGGCCGCGGCCGAGGCCGTCAAGCCGCTGGTGGAGCGCCTGAAGTCCACGCTGAAGGAGCGCGCCAGGGACGTGCGCGTGACGACGCGCCTGGTCGACTCGCCGGCCTGCCTGGTGGTCGAGGAAGGCGACATGAGCGCGCACCTGGCACGGCTGCTGAAGCAGGCCGGGCAGGACGCGCCGCGCACGCAGCCGATCCTCGAGATCAACCCCGAGCATGCGCTGGTCAAGCGCCTGGCCGGGGCCGACGAGGCCGACCCACAGTTCGGCGACCTGGCCGAGGTGCTGTACGACCAGGCGGTGCTGGCCGACGGTGGCCAGCTCGAGAACCCCGCGGCCTACGTGCAGCGCATCAACCGCCTGCTGGTGCCGCAATGACCCCCTGAGCGCGGGGGGCCGAGGGCGGAGGCCCGGCGCCCCCACGCCATTCCCGGTGGGCGCGAGCCGCCGGGCCGCTTACGATGCGTCCTCATGGGCGCCGCTGCCGAGTCGCTGATGCACGTGCTGGTGCTGGACGATCACGAGATCGTCCGCCTGGGCGTGCGCCAGCTGCTTGAAGACCGCGCGCAGGTGCACGAAGCCGCCGACCTGGCGCAG
Organism: uncultured Rubrivivax sp.; assembly: GCA_937975735.1. Classification (GTDB taxonomy): domain Bacteria; phylum Pseudomonadota; class Gammaproteobacteria; order Burkholderiales; family Burkholderiaceae_C; genus Rubrivivax. Next base: position 830 of record CALJUI010000342.1, on the reverse strand, counting down.
GCGCTGACGCTGCTGCGCCGCCAGCCCTGCGCGCTGGCGCTGGTGGACCTGTCGCTCGGCGAGGACTTCGGACTGACCGCGCTGCCACGACTGCGCGACGCCTGCCCCGGCATCCGGCTGCTGGTGCTGAGCTCGATGGCCGAGGACCTGTGGGCCGAACGTGCGCTGCAGGCCGGCGCCGACGGCTTCGTCTCCAAGGGCGAGCTCGTGGGCTCGCTGCGCGAGGCCATCGACGCCGTGCTCGCCGGCCAGGTGCACCTGAGCCCGGCGCAACGCAGCGCGCTGCTGCGCCGCGCGACAGGCAGCCCCGCGGCGCGATCGTTGGGCCCGTCGCTGACACCGAAGGAGACCGAGGTGCTGCGCCTGATCGCCACCGGCCTGGGCACGCGCGAGATCGCCGAGCGGCTGCACCGCAGCGTCAAGACTATCGAGACCCACAAGCAGTCGCTCAAGGACAAGCGCGCCGAGGACCCGCCGGCGCACCGGGTGCGCACGGCGGTGGCCTCGCCGGAGGCGCAGGAGTGAGCCGGCGCACGCGCGTGCGGCACCTGGCCGCCGCGGCGCTGCTGGCGTTCTCGGCCTCGGCGATGGCCCAGCCGCGTGCGCCGGCCGCGGCCGACGAGCCCATGCACGAGATCGTCACCGAGCCCGGCGACACGCTCATCGGCCTGGGCCGTCGCTGGCTCGAGAACCCGGCCGGCTGGCCGGCCATCGCGCGCGCCAACCGCCTGGCCGACCCCAATGTCATCGGCATCGGCCGCACGCTGCGCATCCCGCTGCGGCTTATGTTTCTGAATCCGGCGCCGGCCACCGTGATCTACACCGTCGGC
>CALJUI010000341.1 GCA_937975735.1 uncultured Rubrivivax sp. | reverse complement strand
GCGCGGCACGCGTCGCGGCGACCTCGTCGGCGCCGAGGGCCGCGCCGTGCACCTCGTGCGTGCCGGCCAGATGCGGCGCGCCGGCGCCGATCACGGTGCGGCAGCAGATCAGCGTCGGCCGGCCGTCGGCCGCGCGCGCCTGCGCCTGCGCCTCGCGCAGCGCAGCGTCGACCGCTGCCGGGTCGTGGCCGTCGACCTCGGCGATCACGTGCCAGCCACAGGCCCTGAACCGCGCCGGCGTGTCGTCGGCGAACCAGCCCTCGACCTGGCCGTCGATCGAGATGCCGTTGTCGTCGTAGACCACGACCAGCTTGGACAGCCGCAGCGTGCCGGCCAGCGAGGCGGCCTCGTGGCTGATGCCCTCCATCAGGCAGCCGTCGCCGACGAAGACGTAGGTCAGGTGGTCGACGACCGGGTGGCCCGGGCGGTTGAACTCGGCCGCGAGCTGCTTTTCCGCCATCGCCATGCCGACCGCGTTCGCCAGCCCCTGGCCGAGCGGGCCGGTGGTCGTCTCGACGCCGGGCGTCACGTGCACCTCGGGGTGTCCCGGGGTCCTGCTGTGCAGCTGGCGGAAGGCCTTCAGCTCCGACATCGGCAGGTCGTAGCCGCTGAGGTGCAGCAGCGCGTAGAGCAGCATCGATCCGTGGCCGTTGGACAGCACGAAGCGGTCGCGGTCGGGCCACTGCGGGTTGGCCGGGTTGTGGCGCAGGTGGCGGCGCCACAGCACTTCGGCGATGTCGGCCATGCCCATCGGCGCGCCGGGGTGGCCGGAGGCGGCCTGCTCGACCGCGTCGACGGCCAGCATGCGCAATGCGTTGGCCAGCCGCTTCGGGCTCGCGGCGGCGCTCACAGCGCGCCGACGGCGCGCTGGCGCCGCTCCATCATGCGCCAGATGAAGGGCGTGAAGATCAGCTGCATCGCCAGCTCCATCTTGCCGCCGGGCACGACGATGGTGTTGGCACGGGACATGAAGGAGTTGTGGATCATGTTCAGCAGGTACTGGAAGTCGATGCCCTTCGGGTTCGCGAAGCGGATCACGCAGATGCTCTCGTCGGCGCTCGGGATGTCGCGCGCGATGAAGGGGTTGCTGGTGTCGACGCAGGGCACGCGCTGGAAGTTCACGTGCGTGTGCGCGAACTGCGGACAGATGTAGTTCACGTAGTCGGGCATCCGGCGCAGGATCGTGTCGGTCACCGCCTCGGCGCTGTAGCCGCGCACGTTCTTGTCGCGGTAGAGCTTCTGGATCCACTCCAGGTTGATGACCGGCACGACGCCGATCAGCAGGTCGGGGTAGCGCGCGATGTCGACGTCCTTCGTCACGACGGCGCCGTGCAGGCCTTCGTAGAACAGCATGTCGGTGCCTTCGGGCAGGTCCTCCCAGGGCGTGAAGGTGCCGGGCTGCTGCTTGTACGGCGCGGCCTCGGCCGGGTCGTGCAGGTACTTGCGGCGCCGGCCGCTGCCGGTCTCGGCGTAGCTGCGGAACAGCTGCTCGAGCTCGGCGAACAGGTTGTTGTCGGGCCCGAAGTGGCTGAAGTGCTTGTCGCCGGCCTGCTCGGCGGCGGCGAGGCGCTCGCGCATCGCCATGCGGTCGTAGCGGTGGAAGCTGTCGCCCTCGATCACCGCGGCGCGCACGTTCTCGCGCCGGAAGATGTTCTCGAAGGTGCGCGTGACCGAACTGGTGCCGGCGCCGGACGAGCCGGTGATCGCGATGATGGGGTGGCGTTCCGACATGTCGTGGGCTCCGTCTCAGTTCCGGAAGAGGCTGCGCTCGGCGAACAGGGGCGCCGGTGCCTCCTTCGTCTGCGGCTCGTGGTGATAGCGCTCGATGCGTTCGACCTCGTTCTTCGAGCCGAACACGACGCCGATGCGCTGGTGCAGCGCGCCCGGCTTGACGCCGAGCATGGGCTGGCGGCCGGTGCTGCAGCGCCCGCCGGCCTGCTCCATCACCATGCCGATCGGGTTGGCCTCGTAGAGCAGGCGCAGGCGGCCGGGCTTGGCCGGGTCCTTGGTGTCGCGCGGATAGAGGAAGACGCCGCCGCGCATCAGGATGCGGTGCGCCTCGGCCACCATGCTGGCGATCCAGCGCATGTTGAAGTCCTTGCCGCGCGGGCCGCTGCGGCCGGCCAGGCACTCGTCGACGTAGCGCTTCACCGGCGGCTCCCAGAAACGGCTGTTGCTGGTGTTGATCGCGAACTCCTGCGTGTCCTCGGGCACGCGGATCGCGTCGTGCGTCAGCTTGAACTCGCCCAGGCCGGCGTCCAGCGTGAAGCCGACGACGCCGTCGCCGACCGTCAGCACCAGCATCGTGGTCGGGCCGTAGATCGCGTAGCCGGCGGCGACCTGCGTGGCGCCGGGCTGCAGGAAGTCCTCCTCCGACACGTCGCGGCCGCTGTCGATCACCTCCTGCGGCGCACGCAGGATCGAGAAGATGCTGCCGACCGACACGTTGACGTCGAGGTTGCTGCTGCCGTCCAGCGGGTCGAAGACCAGCAGGTACTTGCCGCGCGCATAGGGTTCGGGGATCTGGTACGGCGCCTCCATCTCCTCGGAGGCCATGCCGGCGAGGTGGCCGGACCACTCGGTCTGGCGGATCAGCATCTGATTGCTGATCACGTCCAGCGGCTTCTGCGCCTCGCCCTGGATGTTCACGGTGCCGGCCTTCGGCACTTCGGCCAGCGCACCGAGGGCGACCTGGCGGGCGATCGCCTTGCAGGCGATCGAGACGTCAAGGATCAGCGCGTTGAGCTCGCCGCTGGCCTGCGGGAACCGGCGGCGCTGCTCGATCAGGTACTGCGTCAGCGTGCGCTTCTTCGACAAGGGCATCGGGCTCTCCCTCAGGGCTTGTGCTGGAACACGCGGCTGGCCTGCAGGTCGGCCGCGGTGATGGTGCTCAGGTCGTCGGCGCTCAGCGTCCGGTCGCGGTCGGCGAACAGGCGGCTGGCCTGGCGCAGGCGGGCGCGGTCGAGCGCGTTGCGCACGCTGCGCGCGTTGGCGAAGTGCGGCTGCGCGATCCGGCGCTCGAGGTAGGCGCGCATCACCGCGTCGGTGCCGGCGTCGAAGCGGTAGTGCTGCTGCTCGAGCATCTTGCCCGCGATGTGCAGCAGCTCGTCGACCGAGTAGTCGGGGAAGTCGATGTGGTGGGCGATGCGGCTGCTCATGCCGGGGTTGGACTGGAAGAAGGTGTCCATCCGGTCCTTGTAGCCAGCGAGGATCACCACCAGGTCGTCGCGCTGGTTCTCCATCACCTGGAGCAGGATCTCGATGGCCTCGGCGCCGTAGTCGCGCTCGTTCTCCGGCTTGTAGAGGTAGTAGGCCTCGTCGATGAACAGCACGCCGCCCATCGCCTTCTTCAGCACTTCCTTGGTCTTGGGCGCGGTGTGGCCGATGTACTGGCCCACCAGGTCGTCGCGCGTCACCGCGACCAGGTGGCCCTTGCGCACGTTGCCGAGGCGATGCAGGATTTCCGCCATCCGCATCGCCACCGTGGTCTTGCCGGTGCCCGGGTTGCCGGTGAAGCACATGTGCAGGCTGGGGGTCTGCGCCTGCAGGCCGAGGTTCAGGCGCAGCTTGTCGATCACCAGCAGCGCCGCGATGTCGCGGATGCGCTGCTTGACCGGGGCCAGGCCGATCAGGTCGCGGTCGAGCTCGTCCATCACCGGCTCGACCTGGCTCTCGGCGAGGACCTCGGCGACGGTGCGTGCGTTGCCGATGGCCTGCGGTGGGGCCTCGGCCGGCGCCGGTGCCGTGCTGCCCGGGATCGAGTACAGCGGCGCGCTCATCTCAGCCGAGCGCCCGGCGCATCGCGCCGATCACGCTGCGGTAGTCGGGCTGCCCGAAGATCGCGCTGCCGGCCACGAAGGTGTCGGCACCGGCGTCGGCCACCCGCCGGATGTTGTCGACCTTGATGCCGCCGTCCACCTCGAGCCGGATGTCGCGGCCCGAGCGTTCGATGACCCGCCGCGCCGCCTCGGTCTTGCGCAGGGCGCCGTCGATGAAGCCCTGCCCGCCGAAGCCGGGGTTGACGCTCATGATCAGCACCAGGTCGACCTTGTCGATCACCCAGTCGAGCACGTCCAACGGCGTGGCCGGGTTGAACACCAGGCCGGCCTGGCAGCCCTCGGCGCGGATCAGCTGCAGCGTGCGGTCCACGTGCGTGCTGGCGTCGGGATGGAAGCTGATCAGGTCCGCGCCCGCCTGGCAGAAGGCCGTGGCCAGGGCATCCACCGGCTGCACCATCAGGTGCACGTCCAGCGGCACCGGCGTGCCATCGGTGCGCACGCAGTGCGGCTTGATCGCCTGCGCGACGGCCGGGCCGATGGTCAGGTTCGGCACGTAATGGTTGTCCATCACGTCGAAGTGGATCCAGTCGGCGCCGGCCTCGATGACCGCGCGCACCTCCTCGCCCAGGCGCGCGAAGTCGGCCGACAGGATGCTGGGGGCGATGCGGTAGGTCACCGTCGGCTCGCGTCGTCGATCAGCCGTACCGCCCGGTCTCGGGCTTGTCGGTGGCGTAGCTGTGGATCGTGTAGCGGATGCCGCGGCCTTCGCCCTCCTGGCGGACCAGCCCGAAGCCGGGCTCGTTCGCGGGCCGGTTGACGATGAAGCTCATCGCGATGCTCTCGATGCCGCGCGTGCTGTCGAAGGCCATCAGCCGGATGTAGTGGCTGGGGAAGGCCTTGCGGCAGTTCTTGACCTCCATCAGCACGCCGGCGGCATCCTGCAGGTCGAACATCGGCATGCCGAACATCTCCCAGTAGGTGTTGCGCGGGTGCGGGTCGTCGGTGTACTCCACGCTCCAGGCGTAGCCCTTGTCCAGGCCGTACTGGATCTGCGCCGTGATCTCCTCGTCGGTGAGGTCGGGCAGGAAGCTGAACTGGCCCTGGGTCACGCGGCCGGTGGGGTTGGTCATCATGGGGTCGGTCTCCTCGTGCGATCAGGCCACCGCGGGCGTCAGCGCGTAGTCGCTGGTGTCCGTGGAGGTGTAGTTGAAGGTGATGTCGCCCCAGGTATCCAGCGCCTGCTTCAGCGGCGTGCAGAACCGCGCCGCCTGGCGCAGGATGTCCGGGCCCTCGTTGACGATGTCCTTGCCCTCGTTGCGGGCCTTGACCATCGCCTCCAGCGCGACGCGGTTGGCCACGCCGCCGGCCTGGATGCCGGCCGGGTGGCCGATCGTGCCGCCGCCGAACTGCAGGATCACGTCGTCGCCGAAGAGGCTCAGCAGCTGGTGCATCTGGCCGGCGTGGATGCCGCCGGAGGCCACCGGCATGACCTTCTTCAGGTCGCACCAGTCCTGGTCGAAGTACAGGCCGCGCGGCAGGTCCTGCTTGGTGACCGCGTCGCGGCAGACGTTGTAGTAGCCCTGCACGGTCAGCGGGTCGCCTTCGAGCTTGCCGACGGCGGTGCCGGTGTGCATGTGGTCGACGCCGGCCAGGCGCAGCCACTTGGCGATCACGCGGAAGCTGACGCCGTGGCTCTTCTGGCGCGTGTAGGTGCCGTGGCCGGCGCGGTGCAGGTGCAGGATCATGTCGTTCCTGCGGCACCACTCGCCGAGCGACTGGATGCAGGGCCAGCCGACGATCAGGTCGATCATGACGATCACGCTGCCCAGGCTCTTGGCGAACTCGGCGCGCTCGTAGATCGCCTCCATCGTGCCGGCAGTCACGTTCAGGTAGCTGCCCTTTACTTCGCCGGTGGCGGCGGCGGCCTTGTTGACGCCGTCCATCACGTACAGGAAGCGGTCGCGCCAGTGCATGAAGGGCTGCGAGTTGATGTTCTCGTCGTCCTTCATGAAGTCCAGGCCGCCCTTCAGGCCCTCGTAGATCACGCGGCCGTAGTTGCGGGCGGACAGGCCGAGCTTCGGCTTGGTCGTGGCGCCCAGCAGCGGCCGGCCGAACTTGTCCAGGCGCTCGCGCTCGACGATCAGCCCGGTCGGCGGTCCCTTGAAGGTCTTGACGTAGGCCACCGGCACGCGGATGTCCTCCAGCCGCGCCGCCTTCAGCGGCTTGAAGCTGAAGACGTTGCCGATCAGGCTGGCCGTCACGTTGGCGATCGAGCCCTCCTCGAACAGGATGATGTCGTAGGCCACCCAGGCGAAGTACTCGCCCGGCCGGCCCGGCACCGGCTCGACCTTGAAGCACTTGGCGCGGTAGTTCTCGCAGGCGGTCAGCCGGTCGGTCCAGACCACGGTCCAGGTCGCGGTGCTGCTTTCGCCGGCGACCGCGGCACCGGCTTCCACCGGGTCCACGCCGTCCTGCGGGGTGATGCGGAACAGGCAGATCGTGTCGGTGTCCTTGGGCACGTAGTCGGGCACCCAGTAGCCCATCTGGCGGTACTTCAGCACGCCCGCGCTGTAGCGCTTCTTGGTGTCGGTGATCTGGGTGGCGCCGGGTTCGACGGGCTTGTTCATGGCATCTCCTCGATCGGATGGCTGACGGTGAGCACAATTTAAGTCGTCACTGATATAAGGTACATTCAGTTCTCGTTCACGGTCGATTCAGCAGCGCTTAACGTCATGGTCGATGCCCAGCCGATGCGCCACGTCACGCTGCGCCAGATGCGCGTGTTCGCCGAGGTGGCGCGCCACCTGAGCTTCGTGCGCGCGGCGGAGGCCCTGCACCTGACGCCGCCGGCGGTCTCGATGCAGGTCAAGGAGCTCGAGGCGGCGGTCGGGCTGGCGCTGTTCGACCGCAGGGGCCGCCGGGTCGCGTTGACCACCGCCGGCGAATACCTGCTCGTCTATGCGCGTCGCCTGATCGTGACGCTGAAAGACGCCGGCGACGCGATGGCGCGCCTGCGCAAGCTCGAGTCGGGCGTGCTCAACGTCGGCATGGTCAGCACCGCCAAGTACTTCGTGCCGCGCCTGCTGACGCGCTTCCGCGAGGAGCATCCCGGCGTCGAACTGAGGCTGCAGGTCGGCAACAACCGCGAGCAGCTGGTCGGCTGGCTCGAGCAGGCCGACGTCGACCTCGCGATCATGGGCCGGCCGCCGAAGGAGATGGCGACGCGCGCCGAGGCCTTCGCCGCGCACCCGCATGTCTTCGTCGCGCCGCCGGGGCACCCGATCATGGCCGTCGGCCATCCGCCGCCGGCGATGCTCGCGAACTACCCGATGATCGTGCGCGAGCCGGCCTCGGGCACGCGCGCGTTGATGGACCGCTTCTTCCAGGCCCACCGCGTCGAACCGAGCATCGCGATGGAGATGCCGAGCAACGAGTCGATCAAGCAGGCCGTGATGGCCGGCATGGGGCTGAGCTTCCTGTCGCTGCACACCATCGGGCTCGAGCTGCGCTGCAGGCTGATCGAACTCGTGCACGTCGAGCACACGCCGATCGTCCGGACATGGAACGTCGTGCACCTGAGCACGCGCGTGCTGTCACCGGCGGCCGAGGCGCTGCGCTACTTCATGCTCGAGCACGGCGAGGCGCACCTGGCCGACCACGACCGCCCCTGGTTGCCGCAGGAGGCGACGGGCAGCGACTCGCCCCCGGCTAGAACGCCGCGTAGCGCTCGCGCCACTGCGCGAGCCACTCGGGCAGCGCGGCCGCGGGCATCGGGCGGGCGATGAAGTAGCCCTGCGCGACGTCGCAGCCGGCGCCGCGCACGAAGTCCCAGTCGGCGCGGTCCTCGACGCCCTCGGCCACCGCGCTCATGCCGAGCTGGTGCGCCATGTCGATGCTGGCGGTGAAGATCGCGCGCTGGGTCGGCTGCTCGCGACCGCCGTGCACGAAGCCGCGGTCGATCTTCAGCTCGTCGAAGGGGATGTCGCGCAGCTGCGCCAGCGACGAGTGCCCGGTGCCGAAGTCGTCGATCGACAGGCCGATGCGCTTCAGCCGCAGCCGGGTCAGGATGTCCATCGTCGACCGTGCATCGCGCATCAGGCGCGACTCGGTGACCTCGAGCACGAGGTCGGTGGCCGGCACGGCGTGGCGCTCGACCTCGGCCAGCACGAACTCGGGGAAGTCGAGCCGTGCCAGGTTGTCCATCGACACGTTGACCGCCAGCTTCAGCGCCAGGCCGCGGTCGCGCCAGCGCCGCAGCTGCGACAGCGCCTGCGTCAACACGGTGCGCGTCAGCGCGTCGATCAGCCCGCTGGCCTCGGCGCTGGCGACGAAGCTGTCCGGGTAGCACAGGCCGTCGCGAGGGTGCTGCCAGCGCACCAGCGCCTCGACCCCGGTCACCTCGCCGCTGTCGATCGACACCTTCGGCTGGTAATGCAGCAGCAGCTCGTTGTTCGTGATCGCGTGGCGGATCTCCTCGGCGCTGCGCGCGCGCCCGCGCGCGCTCGCCGGCGCCGGCACGAAGGCGCGCCAGCGCTCGATCAGCGCGCGCAGCGTCTCCGCCGGCACCGGCTTGTGCAGGTGGCTGAGCACGTGGAGCTGGTAGGCCTCGGCGAGCTTGGCGGCGGTCTCGAGCACGCGCGTGTCGGCGGCGCTGACCAGGGCCAGGGCCCCGGCGAAGCGCCGGTCGGCCAGGTGGCGCATGAACTCGACGCCGTCCATCCCGGGCATGTTCAGGTCCAGCAGCAGCAGCGTGGCCGAGGTGTCGCGCTGCTGCAGCCATTGCAGCGCGAGCGTCGCCGAGCGACAGGTCTCGATGCCCGGCGCGCCCATCTGCTGGAGGTGTCGCTCGATCAGCGCGAGTTCGGCCGGCTCGTCGTCGACCAGCAGCACCTGCGGTTCTCCGCGGGCCGCCCCGGGGGGCGTCGCGACCGCCGGACCAGCCTCGGCCGGCGCCGGCGGAGCCGGCAGCCACTGCGCCACCGTGTCGCGCAGGCGCTCGAGATCGACCGGCTTGCTCAGGTAGCCGTCCATGCCGGCGGCCAGGCAGCGCTCGGCCTCGTCGGCCAGCGCGTTGGCGGTCAGGGCCACCACCGGCAGCCGGGGCCCTTCGCCCTCCTCGGCGCGGATCGCGGCGACCAGCGCGTAGCCGTCGACCTCGGGCATGTTCAGGTCGGTCAGCAGCAGGCCGTAGCGCGATGGCGTCGGCTGCTCGCGCCACCGCGCGAGCGCGTCGGCGCCGCCTTCGGCGACCTCGGCCGCGAAACCCAGCCGGGCCAGCTGGTGGCGGATCACCGTGCGGTTGATCTCGTTGTCCTCGGCCACCAGCACCACCCGGCCGTCGCGCGCAGCGGCCTCGAGGTCGGGCTCGTGCGCCTCGGGCAGCAGCGGACCGGTGGCGGGCATCGGCATCGGCATCGGCGACGGCGGCGGACGCTCGCGGCCGGCGGCCAGCGCGACCGCCTCCAGCAGCGTCAGCCGGTGCATCGGATCGGCGTCGACCGCGACCCGGCCCGGCTCGAGCAGCCGCGCGTGCCGGCGCTGGCCCCGGCCGACCCGGACCAGCGGCAGGCTGCGCCC
>CALJUI010000340.1 GCA_937975735.1 uncultured Rubrivivax sp. | reverse complement strand
TCGGGGGCGCCGGCCGAACAGGAGTCGAGCATCGTGCGCAGGCCCGGCAGGTTCGCCGCCTCGACGACCGCCGCCGCCTCGGCCACGGTGTTGACGACCGAGGTCTGGTCACGCGACAGCGGCTCGATGCAGTAGGTCACGGCGTGGCGCGTGGCGATCACGCCGGCGTGGACCCAGGCCTCGGTCGCGCGCGCCAGCGCGTCGACCTGCGACTGGCCCGGCAGCGGATTCCGCTGCTTCGGCGAGCCGTGCACGAGATAGGTGCCTCCCATCGCCGCGCAGAGGCCGACGAGCCGATCGATCGCCTCCAGCGTGCGCCGGCGCACCGCGGCGTCGGCGCTGCTGATCGACAGGCCCGTCGGCGCCACCAGCAGCCAGTGCAGGCCGCTGATCGCCAGCCCGTGGTCAGCGGCGATCCGCGCCCACTGGCGGGCCTGAGTCTCGGTGATGCACGTCGGGTCGGCCGCCAGCGTGTAGGGCGCGACCTCCAGGGCCCGATAGCCCAGCCGGCTCGCGTAGGCGCACTGGGCCGCGAAGTCCACCGGGGCCAGCACCTCGTTGCACAGCGACAGTCGATGAATCATGCCGTCCTCCAGCGGGCGATGCGCCGCCTCACCGCGGGCAGTTGGGTCAGCAGCATCAGCAGCACCAGCGCGGCCAGCACCGCGCTGATCGGTCGCGTGAAAAAGGGCGCGAGGCTGCCGTCGGACAGCACCAGGCCACGGCGCAGCGACTTGTCGATGATCTCGCCGAGCACCAGGCCGAGCACGAAGGGGGCGACCGGAAAGCCGCGCCGGCGCAGCACGAAGCAGACCACGCCGACCACGAGCATGACCCAGACGTCGAACAGGCGCTGCGTGATCGAGTAGGCGCCGAGCACGCACAGCACGAAGACGATCGGCATCACGATCTCGCGCGGCACGCGCAGCACCCACAGGATCGGACGCACCAGGATCAGGCCGAAGACCAGGATCGACAGCGTCGCCAGCAGCGTGATGCCGACCACGTCGTAGATGAACTGCGGCTGGTTGATCATGAGCATCGGCCCCGGCTGCGCGCCATGGATGATCATCGCGGCCATCAGCATCGCCGCCGGCGCCGAGCCGGGGATGCCCAGCGCCAGCGCCGGGATCAGCGCGCCGGGAATCGCCGCGTTGTCGCCGGCCTCGGCGGCCATCAGGCTCTCTACCGAGCCCTTGCTGAACTTGTCGCTCTTCTTGCTGGCCCGCTGCGCGGCGGCGTACGAGGTCCAGGCCCCCATGTCCTCGCCGACGCCGGGCAACACGCCGACGGACACGCCGATCAGCCCCGAGCGCAGGATCGTGCGCAGGTAGCGCAGCAGGTCGCGGAGGCGCGGCAGCACCGAGTCGAGCCGGCTCCTGATCGGCTCGCCGCGCGGCTCGCTCATCACCGTCAGCACCTCGGCGAAGCCGAAGGCGCCGACCAATGCAGGGATCAGCCCGATGCCGCCGGTCATCGCGTTCTCGCCGAAGGTGAAGCGCTCGTGCGCATGGATCGGGTCGAGGCCGATCGTCGCGGTGAAGATGCCCAGCATCCCCATCAGCCAGCCCTTGACGGGGTCCGAGCCGGTCACGCTGCCCGACATCATCACGCCGACCAGGCCGAGCCAGAAGAACTCGAAGGCGCCGAAGCGCAGCGCGGTCTCCGCCAGCAGTGGCGTGAACATCGCCAGGCAGGCCACGCCGAACAGCGAGCCGGCCACCGAGCCGGTGGTCGCGATGCCCATCGCGCGCCCGGCCTGGCCTTGGAGCGCGAGCTGGTGTCCGTCGAGGCAGGCCGCGGCGTTGGCCGCGGTGCCGGGAATGTTCAGCAGGATCGCCGTGCGGCTGCCGCCGTAGATCGCGCCGACGTACACGCAGACCAGCACCAGGATGGCGTCGTTCGGCGCCATCTTGACCGTCAGCGTCGTGAACAGCGCGACGCCGAGCGTGGCCGACAGCCCGGGAAGCAGGCCGATCATGATGCCGACCAGCGTCGCGCCGAGCGCGTAGGCGATCTGCCAGGGCCCGGCCAGCGAGGCGAGCGCCGCGCCGAGATGGCTCAGGCCGTCCATCACGGGCTCACGGCAATCGAACGAGGAACACGGACTCGAACAGCCAGGCGATCAGCGCGGTGGCGATCACCGCGATCGTGCCCGCCTGCAGCAGCCCGCGCCCCAGCCGGCCGGCCGCCTTCCAGCGCGACCAGCCGAAGACCGTCGCGAAGGCGAACACGAAGACCGTGCCCTGCACGACGAAGGGCAGGCCGCTGCCCAGCGTCACGCCGCCGAACACGAGGCACAGCGCGAGGGCGGTCAGCGTGCGCTGCCAGGCGCCCCGCCGGTCCGGGTCGGCGGGGCGGTCCGGAGCCGACGATCGTCGCGCCGACAGCGCCAGCAGCAAGGCCAGCGCGATCATCAGCGCGCCAACCAGTCCCGGCGTCAGGCCCGGCGCCGACCACGGGTTGATGCCGCGGCTGTCCAGCCGGTCCATGCGCCACGACGCGACGAGGATCGCCGCACCGGCCACCGCCCAGGCGGCGGCATCGATCAGCTCGTCGCGGCGCGCCACGGGCGGTGCGGGCTCAGCGCCTGATGCCCAGCGACTCCGGCGAGGCCTTGGCCAGCCCGGCGTCCTGCAGCAGATAGGCGTCGTTGACGACCGTCGGCCACACCGCGTCGTGCGCCGCCTTGCCGTACAGCGGCGTGAACAGCGCGCCCTTGTCGGCAGCGTACTTGCGGACCTTGTCGGACTTGGCGATGCGCTCGGCCCAGAGCTTCTCGACCGTCGCCACCACCTCCGCCGGCACACCCTTCGGGATGAAGATGCCGAAGCCGGTGGTGACCTTGGGGAAGTCCTTCACGAACTGGGTGATCGGCGGGATCGTGCCGGCGCCCTCGATGGACAGTGCCTCGTCGGCGACCACCGCCAGCGGGCGCAGCCGCTTGCCCTTGATCATCTCGGCCTGCTCCGGGGCGAGCTGGGTCGTCACCTGCGTCTCGCCCGACACGGTGGACACGACGGCCGGGTTGCCGCCGTCGTAGGTCACGTGGCGGTACTTGGCACCGGTGGCCTTGGCGATCGCCTCCATCGCGAAATGGCCCGACGAGCTGTTGCCGGCCGTGCCCACCGCCACCGGGCCCGCCTTCATTGCCTCGAGCAACTGCGGGAAGGTCTGGTACGGCGTGGCCGGATTGACGCTGACGATCGACACGTTGGTCACCGCCAGGAACAGGTGGAAGTCGTCGAGCTTGCTGTTGATCATGCCCAGCACCGGATAGGTCCCGAGCTGCTTGGCCGCGCCGGCGGTCCAGGTGTAGCCGTCCTTCGGCGCGTCCATCGCCGCCTTGGTGCCGATCGATCCGGCGCCGCCCGGCTGGTTGACGACGACGATCTTCTGGCCGAGGCCGTCCTCCAGTTCGGAAGCCGCCAGGCGGGTGATCTGGTCGGTGGCGCCGCCCGCCGACCAGGGCACGATGATCGTGATCGGCTTGGTCGGCTTCCACTGCGCCTGCGCTGCGGCCGGCAGGGTCAGGGCGGCGATGGCCAGCGAGGCAGCGATGGCGCTGCGGCGAGTGAGGGCTCGATGGGAATGGGGCATGGGCTGTCTCCTGAACGGGGTTGGGGCAGGGGACGCGCTTCGCCGGCGCGCTTCGTTGTGGCGACTCTAGTTCACCGTGTGGTGAATCATAGACACACGGTGGCGTCTCGGCAATGCGGGGCGGGGTCAGTCGCGGACCAGGAAGCCGAGCACCATGTCGGTCATGTGCGACAGGCGCTCGAGCTTGGCCTTCGGCGACAGCAGGTCGCGGTCGAAGATCGTCGACAGCGTGTGGCAGTTGCTCAGGTAGAAGTACGAGATGCCGGCGATCGAGATGTAGAGCTGCACCGGGTCGACCCCGGCGCGGAACAGGCCGGCCTTGACGCCGCGCTCCAGCACGTCGGCCAGCGTCTTCACCAGCGGCGAATGCATGCTGCGCACCTTGGCCGACCTCTTCAGGTGGCGCGCCTTGTGCAGGTTCTCGCTGTTGAGCAGGGTCAGGAACTCGGGGTGCGCCAGGTAGTAGTTCCAGGTGAAGGCGATCAGCCGGCGGATCGCCTCGATCGGCTCGACCTGGGTCAGGCTCAGGCGCTGCTCCTCGCCGCGGATGCCTTCGTAGGCCTTCTCCAGCACCGCGAGGAACAGGCTCTCCTTGCTCTCGAAGTAGTAGTAGATCAGGCGCTTGTTGACCTCGGCGCGTTCGGCGATGCGGTCCATGCGCGCGCCGCCCAGGCCAAAGGCGGCGAACTCGTCGCGCGCGGCGGTCAGGATGTCGTTCTGCGAACGCTCGGCGTCGCGCGGGCGGGTCTCGGGCGTCTTCGGTGCGGCGTTTCGGGGCATGCGGGTCGATTAACTGTTTGACGAAGTATCCGGCCTGGCGCGGGGCCGGGGCAAGCGTTCGCATAATGGGGTCGTTCACCTGCTGGAGAAACGCCATGCCATCCCGCCCCGCCGGCCACGTCCTCGTCGAAGCCCTGATCGCCCAGGGCGTCGAGACCTGCTTCGGCGTGCCCGGCGAGAGCTACCTGGCGGTGCTCGACGGTTTCCACGAACATGCCGACCGGATCCGCTTCGTCGCCTGCCGCCAGGAAGGTGGCGCGGCCTTCATGGCCGAGGCGCAGGGCAAGCTCGGGCGGACGCCGGGGATCTGCTTCGTCACCCGCGGGCCCGGGGCCACCAACGCCAGCATCGGCGTGCACACCGCGTTCCAGGACTCGACGCCGATGATCCTGTTCGTCGGCCAGGTCGCCAGCGACCAGCGCGACCGCGAGGCCTTCCAGGAGCTCGACTACCGGCAGATGTTCGGCCCCGGCACGCTCGGCATGGCGAAATGGGTCGCCGAGGTGCACGACGCGGACCGGTTGCCGGAGTACGTCGCGCGCGCCTTCCACACCGCGCAGCAGGGCCGCCCCGGCCCGGTGGTGCTGGCCTTGCCCGAGGACATGCTGACGACGATGACCGACGCCGCGGTGGTGCCGCGGGCGACGCCGGCGACGGCCTGGCCGGCGCCGGGACCGCTGCGCGAGGTGCGCCGGCTGCTGGTGGAGGCGAAGCGACCGCTGCTGATCGCCGGCGGCAGCGGCTGGGACGCCGAATCGGCGGCCGCGCTGCAGCGCTTCGCGGAGAACTGGCGGCTGCCGGTCGGCTGCGCCTTCCGCTTCCAGGACAGCTTCGACAACCGCCACCCGCAGTACGCGGGTGACGTCGGCATCGGCATCAACCCGAAACTCGCGGCGCGCGTGCGCGAGGCCGACCTGATCGTCGCGCTCGGGGTGCGGCTGGGCGAGATGACGACCGGCGGCTACTCGCTGCTGCAGGTGCCGCGGCCGGCGCAGCGCCTGATCCACGTGCACGCCGGCGCCGAGGAGCTCGGCCGCGTCTACGCCGCCGACGTGCTGGTGCAGGCCTCGGTGTCGTGTGCGGCGCGGGCGCTGGAGGCGCTGGCGGCGCCGAGCGACCTGCCCTGGGCCGACTGGACGGCAGCGGCGCAGCGCGACTACCGCGCCAACCTCGAGGCGGCCGCGGTCGAACCGCTGGACCTCGCGGTGGTCGTCAAGACCATCCAGCGGCTGGCCCCCGACGACACGATCTACACCAACGGGGCCGGCAACTTCAGCGGCTGGCTGCACCGCTACGTGCAGTACCGCGGCCTGCAGCACCACGGCCGCACGCAGCTCGCGCCGACCTCCGGCGCGATGGGCTACGGCTTCCCGGCTGCGGTGGCGGCGGCGCTGCTGCACCCGGGGCGCACCGTGGTCAACCTCGCCGGCGACGGCGACTTCCTGATGACGGGCCAGGAGATGGCCACCGCCACGGGCTACGGCGCGACGCGGCTGATCAGCGTGGTGGTCGACAACGGCAGCTACGGCACGATCCGCATGCACCAGGAGCGCGAGTATCCGGGCCGGGTCAGCGGCAGCGACCTGTTCAACCCCGACTTCGCGGCGATGGCGGCGGCCTTCGGCTGGCGCTCGGCGCGCATCGAGCGCACGGTGGACTTCGAGCCGGCCTTCGCGGAGGCCCTGGCCAGCGGCCGGCCGACGCTGCTGCACCTGAAGCTCGACGTCGACGTGAGCACGACGCGCGGCACGCTCTCCGCAATCCGCGACGCGGCGCGCGCCAAATCGGCGGCATCGGGCCGGCCACGCTAGAGTCGGTTCGTTTCCAGCCAACCCCAATCAGGAGGACCCCGACGATGGGCATGCTCAGTTTCATCAAGGACGCCGGCGAGAAGCTGTTCGGCATCGGCCAGGCGAAGGCCGCGGAGCAGGCCGTCAAGGCCGCGCCGACCCCGGAGAACGTCGCCGCGATGAGCGCGGCCGCGGCCGAGGCGATCGGCGGCTACATCAAGGCCAACGGCATCGACACCAGCGGCCTGGGCATCAAGTTCGACGCCACCAGCGGCGCGGTCACCGTCGACGGCACCGTGCCCGACCAGGCCACCAAGGAGAAGATCGTGCTGTGCTGCGGCAACGTCGCGGGCGTCGCCGCGGTCAACGACCTGCTGGTCGTGAAGACCCCGGCGCCGGAAGCGCAGTGGCACACCGTCGTCAGCGGCGACAACCTGTCCAAGATCGCGAAGAAGTTCTATGGCGACGCCAACAAGTACCCGGTGATCTTCGAGGCCAACAAGCCGATGCTCAAGCACCCGGACAAGATCTACCCGGGCCAGATGCTGCGCATCCCGCCGCTGTAGCGCGATGGACAAGGCCAGCACCTGCGACCTCGGCGACCTGCACAAGGGCGACGGCTCGGGCGGGTTCCGCGTGCTGCCGCCGGTGTTCCACGACTACGGCGGCCGACCGCGCTTCGCCGGGCCGGTGCGCACCGTGCGCTGCTTCGAGGACAACAGCTCGGTCAAGGCGCTGCTGGCGACGCCGGGCGACGGCGCGGTGCTGGTGGTCGACGGCGCGGCGTCGTTGCGGCGGGCGCTGGTCGGCGGCAACATCGCGGCGTCGGCCGCGCAGAACGGCTGGGCCGGCGTGGTGGTCAACGGCGCGGTACGCGACCGCGCCGAACTCGCCGCCTGCGACGTCGGGCTGCGCGCGCTGGCGCTGATCCCGCTGCCCACCGAGCGCAAGCGCGAGGGCGACGTCGACCAGCCGGTGCAGGTGCAGGGCGTGTGGATCCGGCCCGGCGACTGGCTGGTCGCCGACGACGACGGCATCGTCGTGCTTGCCGAAAGGCCGTGACGGCGGACCCGATCGATGCCGCCGCCCGACGCAGCCGGCGGCTGGTGTCGCAGCGCGCGCTGTTCGCCGCCGGCGTCGCGGTGGTGCCGATCCCGGGCATCGACTGGGTCACCGACATCGGCATCCTCGTCAAGCTGCTGCCGCGCATCAACGCGGAGTTCGGGCTGTCGCCGGAGCAGATCGAGCGGCTGGCGCCGGAGCGGCAGCTGGTCGTCTACAAGGCCATCAGCGCCGGCGGCGGGCTCGTCGTCGGCAAGGTCATCACGCGCGAACTGGTGCTCAAGCTGCTGAAGCTGGTCGGCGTGCGGCTGACCACGCAGCAAGCCGCGAAATACGTGCCGCTGGCGGGTCAGGCGGTGTCGGCGGCGCTGACCTATTCGGCGCTGAAGTACGTCTGCGAGCAGCACATCAGGCAGTGCATCGCGGTGGCGAGGCAACTGCAGCTGCCGGCGCCGGCGGAGGCGGCGCCGCCGTCCCGAGGGTGAGGCCCGATGGGCGGCCCCGGTCCGCCTCGCCACAATCCGGCAGCCTCGTCGCCAGGAGCTTCCGATGGCCTTCACGCTGCGCTGGCCGGCCGCCTTCGTCGCGCTGGCCGCCTGCCTCGCCGGCTGCGCCAGCGGCCCGCAGCTGCCGGGCGACTTCCGCCTGGCCCACAGCCGCATCGAGCCGATCGCGCCGGACACCCGGATCGTGGTGGACGGGCCCGCTGGCAAGGGCAGCGCCGCGGCAGGGGGGGCGGCCAAGGGCGGCGGTGTCGGCCTGGCCGTCGGTGGCCTGAGC
>CALJUI010000339.1 GCA_937975735.1 uncultured Rubrivivax sp. | reverse complement strand
GTGTCGCTGCGCCGTCCCGGGACAGTCAGCTGTCGCCGCGGCCTCCTCACTATCAATCACCGCACACACGGCCTCGGCAAAGGCGCCGGCGTCCCAGTCGACCGTCCGTCCGACACCACTGGCCACCATCATCGGCGTCTGCTCGGGGTGGTGGTTGGCGACGATGCACTTGGCCATGGCCATGTACTCGACGAGCTTGGTGGGCGACGTGGACTGCAGCACCGGGATCGGCTGGAAAGGCGAGAAGCACACGTCGGCTTCCTTGACGTGCTGCCAAGCTTGTTCCATCGGCAGAAAGCCGGTGATCTCCACCGCATCGCGCAGGCCCAGCCGCTCGGCGGCGTCTTCAATCGCCTTGCGGTCGGAGGCATGCAGTCCCTCGCCCACGTAGCGCAGCCGAGCCCCTGGATAGCGTCGACGCACACGATGCAGCACGTCGACCAGCATTTCGGTCTGGCGCAACCGCAGGATGATGCCCAGGTACAGCAGCAGCGGCTGCACCGGGTCGGGTGCGCGCGCGTCGCTGGGCTGGCCCACCTGGTCAGCGCGGATGCCCATGGGTACCGGCGTCATGCGACCGGGATCGACGCCTTGGCGTGCGACGTCGTCCTTCATGCGCTGGCTCTGCACGAAGACGTGGTCCGCGCGCGGCAGCACGAGCCGGTAGAGCACCCACCCGATGAACCTGCCCTTGAACCGGGTCAGTGTCGGGCGCGGCACGAACCCCTGGCGCGCCTGGTCGAGCTTGCTCTCCGCGTACGGGTAGGACATCCAGAAGACAAACCTTGCGCCCGTCAGCCGGGACACGACCCAGGCCCACAGCCCCAACACCGCGCGATCACGAACCTGGATCACGTCGTAGCGTCCCCGCCATGCTCGCCCCAGCATGCGCAGGTCGCCCCACGCGCCCAGCATCGCATTGGCGACGCGACCAGGCAGCCCACGACGCGCCGTCGCCGGCGACAGCCACACGTGCTGGCCGTTCCAGGTGATGCGAGTTGGCTCGTGCATGGCCTGCGGCCCGCGTCGCATCATCCAGTCGATCTGGAAGCCCCGGCGAGGGAGTTCGTGCGCGAAGAGCTCGACGACATCCGCACGAAACGGTGGGTAGCGGTCTTCGATGGCATAGAGCAGCCGAACTGAGCGGCCGCCGATCGCACCGTCACGCATAGCCCAGCCGGCGATTCAGGTCGCCAGCATGCTGCTCGAAGTAGGCACGCTCGGCGGCTTCAAGCTCAGTGCGCCACCGTTCGTCAAGACGAATACCGCGTGCCGGCGCAAAACGCGTGTCGTTGCCGTTGACCATGTGGCGCGCTCCGGCTTCCAAGCCCAGCATCGCTGGATCGAACGTAAGCCCAAGTCGCTCGCAGACGACCCGACCGACGGAGGCCGGATCACGTGCGAAGTCTTCGTATCGGACGACGAGGCGCTGGGACGCCGGTAGCTCGCAATCAAGCAGCGGCACGAAGCGTCGGTAGTAGCTCTTCCAGCCCCGCAGGCTCTCCCGTTGCGAAAAACCACTGCGCCGGCGAGAGAAATAGACACCACGACCGTCGCGCATGAGCAGGAGCACAAGCACGCGATCCGGCGCACGTTTGGCCAGTTCGATGGCTTCCCAAGCGTTCTTCGACGAGTCGATCAAGACCGAACGCCCCCACGTCGTCGCCAACTGCTTGTACAGAGCCAACTTGTTGTCCAGCGCCAAATCAAGTGAAGGAGGCAGTGGCCATCGGTGTCCTGCGACCCCAGGCAGCCTGGCCCTCAGTGCAAGCCAGGCCACGCGTGCGCGCACTGGTTTTGCGATTGACGGTCCACGTGAACGCGTGCGCGAGCGTCCCACAGGCGCAGGCCGTAAGGGTTGCTCCGAACGTCCGCAGACATCGAACCTGCGAGAGCGTCGAACGCACGTCCCCAAGCCGGACATTGCCGCAGCTCCGCCCCGCAGGTGCAGGTCTGGTTCAGCCGCAGCGCCTTCCCGATCAGATTGACCTCGCCGAGGGAGGCCGCGGCCGGATGGCTTCCCAGGTACATGTCGAGCACGGTCGAGCCACACCGTGCGGCGGAGCATACGTAGACGACCCTCCATGGTGGGGCAGTGTCCGGGACCGTCATGAGGACGTGCCCAGATTCAACAGCGAGCATGCCTGGCGGTAGGCACCATCACATCGGACTGCAATCTCGGCACGGTCGCCTTGGCGAAGCATGTCCTGCTTGCGCACGCTGCGGTCGGACACCCCGTCGACGTAGTGCGGCTGGTAGCGCAGGTTCAATCGCTCATAAAGCTGCGGCAGCACGTCCGACTTGCGAGCGACGAGTCGGTCGTACTCCACCACGGTCAACCTGTTGCCCAGCGCTTGAGCCAGCGGCTCCAGCTGCGCCAGCTTGCCTACATAGGCGTAGGCCGCACGCCGCACAGGCGGGATGCCCCAGATGCCGAACCGCTGGAAGCGCACGCGGTCGCGCGCATCCATGTGCGCGAAGCCGCAGGCCAGAAAGACCTCGTTGAGCGCGAACCGGCGCCAGTTGTGAACCATCGAGTACACGACCGAGTGCGGGTTGCGCAGCGTCCAAACCATGCGGAAGTTCAGTGACGGGTCCAGGTACTCGCGCCAGCGCTCGTTCAGGTAGGTGGTCTGGAAGCAGTGGCGCCCGGGCGCGTCGTAGTCCACGACGCCGGCCAGGATCTGCGCGATCTGGCGCGCGAAGCCTATGCCGCATCCAACTCCTCGTCGCGGCTGAACCAAAAGTTCGTGAGGCCCTCGCTGCCGGTCAGCAGCCGGCTGAGCATGGTGCCGCCCGACCGCTGGCATCCGGTGACGAGGATCGCGTCCGGAAAGCGCTTGAGCTCGGGCAGCAGGGCCTCACGCGTGGCGCGCACCTTGCGGGCGAATGCCTTCCAGTCCTTGACGTACGGTTGCGTACGCTGCCCCCCCTGCCCCACGCGCGCCGGCTCCCTAGTTGGCCTGCGTGACCGCCGAGCGCCGGGTCGGCGATGGCCAGCGACGCGACGCATAGGCCGCATAGCCCAGCAGCATGGCCAGCAGCACCTGCGACGGCGCCGTGCTGAACAGGAAGGCCTTGTACGGCAGCGTGACCGTCATCAGCACCAGCCCGATGGCGGTGGCCTTGAGCAACGCACGGTGCCAGGCATCGGGGCCGTCACGGCGCGCCGTCCGCCACGCCAAGTGCGCCGCCAGCAGCAGACCCAGCACCAGCAGCAGGTGCCCCGCCAGGCCAACCTCCCACAGCAGCACGCCGGTCCCGGTCTGGTTCAGCGGGTGCCGAAAGCGGCCCACCAGTTCGCCGACGTTGAGACGGCTGAGTTGCGTGGCCGAGGCGCCATGGCCAGCCAGTGGCTCGACCACGCCCGTACCTCGGCTGACGTTGAACTCCCACCAGTGCACGAACGACGCCACGCGCCCGAGCTGCCCCGTGTACGAGAAGCTGGCATCGGGATCGAACTGGTTGCCGATGGCCTCCCATGGCGAGCGAGGCGCCTGCAGGCGGCCCATCACCGAGCGGCTGTCGTACTGGGTCCGCTCGTACACCTGCAACATGCCGACAGCGGTGACGGCGGCCACCGAAGCCGCCAGCAGGAACTGGATGGGCCGCCGGCGCAGCTGGTCGGCAAAGACCAGCACGGCGGCCAGCACCAGCAGCAGTGCCACGGCCTTGACCTCGGCCAGCGCCAGGGTCGCCACACTGCTAAGTACGATCAGCGCCGCCCAGCGCGCCCTGACCAGCCCATGCCGCCAAAGCATCAGCGCGAAGACCGACGCGATGACCAGGTACACACCCATCGCGGCACTGGCCCCGCCGCCTTCCGCCTGCCCGGGGAACGTGCCGACCACCGCGTCCCACTCCGCGCTGCGCACCTGCCGCGCCGCAAACACGAAGCGCTGCACCGCGGCCACCGGCAGCTGAATGACCGCCGACACCGCGTAGAACAGCCACAGCCAGCGCCAGTGCGTGGCCGGCAGCGCGCCCGCCCCCAGCAACAGGATCAGCGGCAACAGCATCAGGTAGTAGCGGACCAGGCCAAGCCAGTCGCCCGGCGCGGTCCGGTTGATGGCCGTCGACAACGCGGCCCAGGCCAGGAACAGGGCCAGCACCACGAAGGCGCCGGGCCAGGGCCCGAGCTTCTCCGCGCGCAGGTGCACAGGGCGCGCGATGTGCAGCAGTGCCGGCAGGGCCATGCCCAGTGCCAGCGCCGGCACCAGCCAGCGTGCCGACTCGATGCGCGCAAAGTAGATCGTGGGTCCGACGACCAGCAGCGACAGCACGGCGATGGCCCAGAGCCACACGGGCGTGGGGCTGAACATCAGCACGCAAGCGCCGATGACCGCCACCACGGGCAGCACCAGCAGCGGCGAGCCCAGCCCGGCCAGCAGCCCGCCGACCACCGCGAGCAGGCAGACGAGCAGTACCAGCACGGCAGGCGCCCAGCCCGATCCGGCGCCGCGGTCACGGTAGGGAATCCCGGGCAGAGGGGCGTGCATGAGCTTGCGCGCGCCGATCAGCGCGCCTGACCGAGGATGCGCGGCTGGTGACGTGCCGGGATCGACGCCGACAGAGCCGCCAGGAACTGGTCCTGCGAGCGGTACTCGGCGTCGCGGTCGCGCCCGATCGACGAC
>CALJUI010000338.1 GCA_937975735.1 uncultured Rubrivivax sp. | reverse complement strand
CGCCGACGCACGTGCCGCTGCCCGCCGCGCCGACCGGCCTGACCCCGGGCAGCACCGACCGGCGCACGGCGCCGTCGCTCGACTGCCGCGCGCCGCTGCGCCTGCAGTGGCGCGGCGTGCCCGGCGCCGACTACTACGTGCCCGACGTCGACTGGCTGCGGCCGGGCGCGCGCCGCTGGCAGAGCCTGCCGGCGGGCGACACGAACGCCACCTGGATCCAGCTGCGGGCCGGGATCGATGGCGAGATCCGCTGGTCGGTGCGCGCCCACAACGCGCGCGGCGCCGGTCCGTCGTCGCCGGTGCTGACCCTGCGCTGCAGCACGGTGATCGTGCGCTGAGGCGCGGCGCGGCGCCGCGGGCGCGTCGTCAGTCGGTGATCTCGATCGACACGATGCCCGCCCGGTCGATGCCGGCACCGGTCGGCACGTTGCAGCGCAGCGCGTAGCTGCGGGTGGCCTGCGCGTTCGGCACGTTCAAACTGAAGAACACCGACGAGATCGGCGAGCCGTTGCCGTACCACGCCGGAACCAGCGCGACCGCGGTCGCGTGAATGCCGCCGCCCAGGTCGACCGCGCGCATCTGGCAGTTCCAGCTCACCGGGTTGAGGTTGCGCTGCACGTTGAGCCGGATCTGGACCGTGTACGCCGCCGGGCTGCCCAACGAGCGCGTCCGCATCACCGGGCAGTGGAACATCGTGTGCGTGCCCGACGCGCCCTGGTCGGCATTGAACAGCCCCCCGGAGATCGGGCGGGTGACCTCACCCTCGCTTTGGCAGATGGCGCCGGGATAGACCAGGGTGCCGGCGACGGCCGGCGAGGCGAGGGCGAGCAGGCAGGCAGCGCGCACGGTCAGGCGGGTCGGGCACAGGCGCGGACTGTTCATCGATTCATCCTTGCGCTGCGGGAAGCGGGCCGCGGTGCGGCAGCGACGCTCCGCGGCGGCGGGATCGAGGCCAGGTCGTTCGCACCCCGCCCCGGCAGTCTCGGCAGGGGGCGTTGCATGGGCGTTGCGGGGCGGGGAAACGGGCCCGTCCGCGAGGTTTCATAATCGGGGTGCCATGACCGGACGCACCCTCTACGACAAGCTCTGGGACGACCACGTCGTCCACACCGAAGAAGACGGCACCACCGTGCTGTACATCGACCGCCACCTCGTGCACGAGGTCACCAGCCCGCAGGCCTTCGAGGGCCTGCGGCTGGCCGGGCGCAAGGTCTGGCGGCCGGACTCGATCGTCGCCACCGCCGACCACAACACGCCCACCACCGGCTGGGAGCAGGGATACGACGGCATCAAGGACCCGATCAGCCGCCAGCAGGTGGTCACGCTGGACGCCAACATCAAGGCCTCGGGCGCGGCGGCGTACTTCCCCTTCCTCGACAAGCGCCAGGGCATCGTGCACGTGATCGGCCCGGAGAACGGCGCCACGCTGCCGGGCATGACGGTGGTCTGCGGCGACAGCCATACCAGCACCCACGGCGCCTTCGGCGCACTGGCCCACGGCATCGGCACCAGCGAGGTCGAGCACGTGCTGGCCACGCAGACCCTGCTGGCGAAGAAGGCGAAGAACCTGCTGATCAAGGTCGAGGGCCAGCTGCCGCGCGGCTGCGGCGCGAAGGACATCGTGCTCGCGGTCATCGGCCGCATCGGCACCGCGGGCGGCACCGGGCACACGATCGAGTTCGCCGGCAGCGCGATCCGCGCGCTCAGCATGGAAGGGCGCATGACGGTGTGCAACATGGCCATCGAGGCCGGCGCCCGCGCCGGCCTGGTGGCCGTCGACGACAAGACGATCGACTACGTGCGTGGCCGCCCGTTCGCGCCGAAGGGCGTGGAGTTCGACCAGGCGGTGGCCTATTGGCGCACGCTCCGCTCCGATGCCGACGCGCACTGGGACCGGGTCGTCGAGCTCGACGCGAGCCAGATCCGGCCGCAGGTCACCTGGGGCACGAGCCCCGAGATGGTGCTGTCGATCGAGGACCGCGTGCCCGACCCCGACAAGGAGCGCGACGCCGCCAGGCGCGGCGCGATCGAGCGCGCGCTGACCTACATGGGGCTGGAGCCGAACCGGCCGCTGTCCGACGTGCACGTCGACAAGGTCTTCATCGGCTCCTGCACGAACAGCCGCATCGAGGACCTGCGCGAGGCCGCGGCCATCGTGCGCAAGGTCGGCGGCAAGGTGGCGCCGAACGTGCGGCTGGCGATGGTCGTGCCCGGCTCGGGGCTGGTCAAGGCGCAGGCCGAGAAGGAGGGCCTGCACGAGGTCTTCAAGGCCGCCGGCTTCCAGTGGCGCGAGCCCGGCTGCTCGATGTGCCTGGCCATGAACGCCGACCGGCTGGAGCCCGGCGAGCGCTGCGCGTCGACCAGCAACCGCAACTTCGAGGGCCGCCAGGGCAATGGCGGCCGCACCCATCTGGTCAGCCCGGCGATGGCCGCCGCCGCCGCGCTCAATGGCCACTTCGTCGACGTCCGTCGACTCGTCTGAAGGAGAGCATCTCCCATGAAGAAGTTCGTCACCGCATTGCTCGCCGCGCTGTTCGTGCTGTCGCTGTCGGCCTGCAACACCATCGAAGGCATGGGCAAGGACATCTCGAAGGCCGGCGACACGATCGAGAACGCCGCGAAGAAGAAGCAGTAGCCGATGCAGCCGTTCACCGTGCACCAGGGGCTGGTGGCCCCGATCGACCGCGAGAACGTCGACACCGACGCGATCATCCCGAAGCAGTTCCTGAAGTCGATCGCTCGCACCGGCTTCGGCCCGAACCTGTTCGACGAGTGGCGCTACCTCGACCGCGGCGAGCCGGGCCAGGATCCGGCGACGCGCAAGCCGAACCCCGACTTCGTGCTGAACCAGCCGCGCTACCGCGGTGCATCGATCCTGATCGCGCGGCGCAACTTCGGCTGCGGCTCGAGCCGCGAGCACGCGCCCTGGGCGCTCGAGCAATACGGCTTTCGCGCGTTGATTGCGCCGAGCTTCGCCGACATCTTCTTCAACAACTGCTTCAAGAACGGCCTGCTGCCGATCCAGCTGCCCGAATCGCAGGTCGCGCGGCTGTTCGACGAGGTGCGGGGCTTCGTCGGCTACCAGCTGACGATCGACCTGCCGCGGCAGGTGGTGGTCAAGCCCGACGGCGCCGAGCTTCGCTTCGACATCGAGCCCTTCCGCAAGGACTGCCTGGTCAACGGTTTCGACGACATCGGCCTGACGCTGCGCCACGCCGACAAGATCCGCGCCTTCGAGGCCGAGCGGCTGGCGCGCCAGCCCTGGCTCGGCCGGGCACCACGCCTGGGCGCCTCACCATGAAGATCGCCATCCTGCCCGGCGACGGCATCGGCACCGAGATCGTCGCCGAAGCGGTCAAGGTCCTGAAGGTGCTCGACCTGCCGCTCGAACTCGAGACCGCCCCCGTCGGCGGTGCCGCCTACGAAGCCCACGGCCACCCGCTGCCCGAGTCGACGCTGGCGCTGGCGAAGGCCGCCGACGCGATCCTGTTCGGCGCCGTCGGCGACTGGAAGTACGACAAGCTCGAGCGCGCGCTGCGGCCCGAGCAGGCGATCCTGGGCCTGCGCAAACACCTCGGCCTGTTCGCCAACTTCCGCCCGGCGATCTGCTACGAGCAGCTGACCCACGCGTCGAGCCTGAAGCCCGAATTGGTGGCCGGCCTGGACATCCTGATCGTGCGCGAGCTCACCGGCGACATCTACTTCGGCCAGCCGCGCGGCCGCCGCACCGCGGTCGACGGCCACTTCCCCGGCGCCGAGGAAGCCTTCGACACGATGCGTTACAGCCGCCCGGAGATCGAGCGGATCGCGCACGTGGCCTTCCAGGCCGCGCGCAAGCGCAGCCAGCGCGTCACCAGCGTCGACAAGGCCAACGTGCTCGAGACCTTCCAGTTCTGGAAGGACGTGGTCACCGAGGTTCATGCGCAGTATCCGGACGTCGAGCTCGACCACATGTACGTCGACAACGCGGCGATGCAGCTGGTCAAGGCGCCGAAGAAGTTCGACGTCGTCGTCACCGGCAACATGTTCGGCGACATCCTGTCCGACGAGGCGGCAATGCTGACCGGCTCGATCGGCATGCTGCCCTCGGCCTCGCTGGATGCGAACAACAAGGGCCTGTACGAGCCGAGCCACGGAAGCGCGCCCGACATCGCTGGTCAGGGGGTCGCCAATCCGCTGGCTACAATCCTGTCTGCCGCCATGATGCTCCGCTACACCCTGCAGCAGCCCGCCGCCGCCGACCGCATCGAGTCGGCGGTGAAGGCCGTGCTCGCCCAGGGTCTGCGCACCGCGGACATCTGGAGCGAAGGCACGCACAAGGTCGGCACCGTCGCGATGGGCGACGCCGTCGTCGCGGCGCTGACCGGCAAGACGATCACCAAGCGCTAGCCGCTCGGATCGTTTCGCCCCGACCTCCTGGACCCGGCGAATCGAGCCGGAAGCGACGGCGGTCCAGGGCAGTCGAAGATTCGAAAGGCATACAGATGGCAATCGCAGCAAATCCCCTCGTGGGTCTGGTGGGCTGGCGCGGCATGGTCGGCTCGGTCCTGCTCGACCGCATGAGCGCCGAAGGCGACTTCGACCTGATCGAGCCGCTGTTCTTCTCCACCTCCAACGCCGGCGGTCCGGCGCCGTCGTTCGCGAAGAACGAGACCCGGCTGGTCGACGCGCACGACCTCGGTGCGCTGAAGCGCTGCGAGGTCATCATCACCGCGCAGGGTGGCGACTACACCAAGGCCGTCTACGGCAAGCTGCGCGAGGCCGGCTGGAAGGGCCACTGGATCGACGCGGCGAAGACCCTGCGCATGCAGGACGACGCGATCATCATCCTCGACCCGGTCAACCGCGCCGTGATCGACCGAGCGCTGGCCAAGGGCGGGCGGAACTGGATCGGCGGCAACTGCACCGTCAGCTGCATGCTGATGGGCGTGGGCGCGCTGTACAAGGCCGACCTCGTCGAGTGGATGACGGCCACCACCTACCAGGCCGCGTCGGGGGGTGGCGCGCAGCACATGCGCGAGCTGCTGACGCAGTACGGCACGCTGAACGAGGCGGTGCGGCCGCTGCTCGACGATCCGGCGTCGGCGATCCTCGAGATCGACCGCCGGGTCGCCGCCACGCAGCGCGCCCTGCCGGCCGAGGCCACGAAGAACTTCGGCGTGCCGCTGGGCGGCAGCCTGATTCCGTGGATCGACGCCGACCGCGGCGACGGCACCAGCCTGGAGGAGTGGAAGGGCGGCGCCGAGACCAACAAGATCCTCGGGCGCGGCCCCGGCTTCGATCAGGCGCCGGTGCCGATCGATTCGATCTGCGTACGGGTCGGCGCGATGCGCTGCCACAGCCAGAGCCTGACGATCAAGCTGCGGCGCGACGTGCCGCTGGCCGACATCGAAGCGATGATCGCCGCCGACAATCAGTGGGTGAAGGTGGTGCCGAACATGCGCGAGGCGACGGTCCAGGACCTGACGCCGGTGGCGGTGACCGGTACCATGACGATCCCGGTCGGGCGCCTGCGCAAGCTGGCGCTGGGCCCGCAGTACCTGGGGGCGTTCACGATCGGCGACCAGTTGCTGTGGGGTGCGGCCGAGCCGCTGCGGCGGATGCTGCGCATCCTGCTCGATGCCTGATGTCGCAATCGTTGCCGATCGGCAACAGCCGGTGTGAAGGTCGGAAACAAACCGGTTCCTGGACGATCATCAGGCTTTAGGTGAGCTTGTATGCCTATATGCTTGATGTTATTGTGATTTCATCCGCCCTGGCATGATCGGGAACCGTTTCGGTGTCGCTCCACAGCGGGCGGCGGAGGGCTTGCGCGGCGGGATTCTCCGAGAGTCCCGCCGTTTGATTTCTGGGGAGTCGCCTTGAAACACCGCACGATGAACACGGGTCGCTTCACGCTGACCGGGGTGGCGCTGGCCGCCAGTCTCCTGCTGGCCCAGTCCGCGATGGCGCTCGGCCTCGGCCGCCTGACGGTGCAGTCGGCGCTCGGCGAGTCGCTGCGGGCGGAGATCGACGTCACCAGCATGACGCCCGAAGAAGCGTCATCGCTGCAGCTCAAGGTTGCCAGCCCCGACGTCTACCGGGCCGCCGGTGTCGACTACAACCCGGTGCTGCCCGGGGCCACGGTCGTGCTGCAACGCCGCCCCGATGGCCGCAGCGTGCTCCGCCTGACCAGCGATCGTGCGGTCACCGAGCCCTCCCTCGTCGTCACCCTCGAAGCCGACTGGTCGTCGGGCCGCCTGGTGCGCGCCTACGCGATGCTGCTGGCCCCGCCGGGCGCCCGCAT
>CALJUI010000337.1 GCA_937975735.1 uncultured Rubrivivax sp. | reverse complement strand
GCGGCGATCATCACCGGGCTCATCTCGCCGCTCATGATGCGGCGCATCAGCGCCAGCATCTCGTCGTGGAAGATCTCGCGGTGGTCGATGACGCGGGTCAGCGCATCGGTGTTGGTGATCGGCATGGGGTCTCCTCAAAGGGTACGGCGCAGGATGTCGATCGCGCGCTCGATGTCGTCGGCATCGACGTCCAGGTGGGTCACGAAGCGCAGCCGGTACAGCCCGGTGCACAGCACGCCCGCCTGACGCAGCCGCTCGACGACGCCGCTGGCCTTGTCAGGCGCCAGGTCGACGAAGACGATGTTGGTCTGCGGCACCTGCACCGTCACGCCGGGCAGGTCCCGCAGCCCGTCGGCAAGCCGGCGCGCATGGGCATGGTCCTCGGCCAGTCGCCGCACCTGGTGGTCGAGCGCATAACGCGCGGCGGCGGCCAGCCCGCCGGCCTGCCGCATGCCGCCGCCGAGCATCTTGCGTGCCCGGTGAGCCCGGCCGATCAGCGCGCGCGATCCGCACAGCGCCGAGCCGACCGGCGCGCCCAGCCCCTTGCTGAAGCAGACCGAGACGCTGTCGAAGTGGCCGGCGATCGCGCGGGCGTTCGCGTACGGATCGCCGTCGGCGGCGACCGCGGCGTTGAACAACCGCGCGCCGTCCAGGTGGGTGGCGAGGCCGCGGCGCCGCGCCAGCGCGGTCGCCTGCGCCAGGTAGTCCGGCGGCAGCACCATCCCGCCCCAGGTGTTCTCCAGCGCCAGCAGCCGTGTGATCGCGAAATGCGCGTCGTCGGGCTTGATCGCCGCCTCGATGTCGGCCAGCGCCAGCGTGCCGTCGGCCTGGTGCGCGATCGGCTGCGGCTGGATGCTGCCGAGCACCGCGGCGCCGCCGCCCTCCCAGCGGTAGGCGTGCGCCATCTGGCCGACGAGGTACTCCTCGCCGCGCTGGCAGTGCGCCATCAGCGCGCAGAGATTGCTCTGCGTGCCGCTGGGCACGAACAGCGCCGCCTCGAAGCCGAGCAGACCGGCGATGCGATCCTGCAGCGCATTGACGCTCGGGTCGTCGCCGAAGACGTCGTCGCCGAGCGCGGCCTCGGCCATCGCCGCGCGCATGCCGGTGGTCGGCCGGGTCACGGTGTCGCTGCGCAGGTCGATCATGGTCGCGATCCCATCTTCAGGAAGTTGCGCAGCATCGCATGGCCGTGCTCGGAGAGGATCGACTCGGGATGGAACTGCACGCCCTCCATCGGCGCCGGTCCGCCGGCCAGGCCCTTGTGGCGAACGCCCATGATCTCGCCGTCGTCGGTGGTCGAGGTCACTTCGAGTTCGGCGGGAAGGGTCTCGGCCTCGATCGCCAGCGAGTGGTAGCGGATGACGTCGAAGTGCGCCGGCAGGCCGGCGTAGACCCCCTGGCCGTCGGTGCGGATCCGGCTCGCTTTGCCGTGCATCTGCACCCGCGCGCGGATCACCCGCCCGCCGAGCGCCGCCCCGATGGCCTGATGGCCCAGGCACACGCCGAGCAGCGGCAGCCGCCCGGCGAAGTGGCGGATCGCCTCGATGCAGATGCCGGCCTCGGCCGGCGAGCAGGGCCCGGGCGACAGCACCAGCCGGTCCGGCTTCAAGGCCTCGATCCCGGCCAGATCGATCTGGTCGTTGCGCACCACGCGAACGTCCTCGCCGAGCTCGCCGAAGTACTGCACCAGGTTGAAGGTGAAGCTGTCGTAGTTGTCGATCATGAGGAGCATGTCAGAACCCCTCCTCGACGAGTTCGGCGGCGCGGATCAGCGCCCTCGCCTTGGCCTCGGTCTCGGCCCACTCGAACTCCGGCACCGAGTCGGCGACGACGCCGGCCGCGGCCTGCACGTACAAGGTCTGGTCCTTGACGATGCCGGTGCGGATCGCGATCGCCAGGTCCATGTCGCCGGCGAAGCTCAGGTAGCCGCAGGCGCCGCCGTAGATGCCGCGCTGCACCGGCTCGAGCTCGTCGATGATCTCCATCGCGCGGATCTTCGGCGCGCCGGACAAGGTGCCGGCCGGGAAGGTCGCGCGCAGCACGTCGAGGTTGCTCGTGCCGTCCTTCAGGATGCCCTCGACGTTGCTGACGATGTGCATCACGTGCGAGTAGCGCTCGACCGCGAAGGCCTCGGTCACCTTGACGCTGCCGGTCTTCGCGATGCGGCCGATGTCGTTGCGCGCCAGGTCGATCAGCATCAGGTGCTCGGCGCGCTCCTTCGGGTCGGCCGACAGCTCGGCTTCGAGCGCGAGGTCCTGCTCGGGCGTCGCGCCGCGCGGCCGCGTGCCGGCCAGCGGCCGGATCGTGACCTTCTCGCCGTCCGGCGTGTGCTCGTGGCGCACCAGGATCTCCGGCGATGCGCCGACGATCTGGAAGTCGCCCATGTCGTAGAAGTACATGTACGGCGACGGGTTCAGCGAGCGCAGCGCGCGGTACAGGCTCAGCGGGCTCTCGGTGTAGCGCTTGGAGAGGCGCTGGCCGATCTGCACCTGCATCATGTCGCCGGCGGCGATGTACTCCTTGGCGCGGCGCACCGCAGCGAGGTAGTCGTCCTTCGCGAACTGACGTTCGACCGCGTACGACGCGCCGCGCTTGACCGCCGGCGCGGCGACGCTGAACTTGAGCTTGTCGGCGAGTTCGGCCAGGCGACGCTTGGCGCCGAACCAGGCCTCGGGCCGGCCGGGGTCGGCGTAGACGATCAGGTACAGCCGGCCCGACAGGTTGTCGATGACCGCCAGCTCCTCGGTCTGCAGCAGCAGGATGTCCGGGGTGCCGATGCCGCCGGGCTTGGCGACGCCCGCCAATCGAGGCTCGATGCAGCGCACCGCGTCGTAGCCGAAGTAGCCGGCCAGCCCGCCGCAGAAGCGCGGCAGGCCCGGCCGCAGCGCGACCTTGAAGCGGGCCTGGTAGGCAGCGATGAAATCGAGCGGGTTGCCTTCGTCGGTCTCGGTCACCTCGCCGTCGGTCACGACCTCGGTGCGCCGACCGCTGGAGCGCAGCAGCGTGCGCGCCGGCAGGCCGATGAAGCTGTAGCGGCCGAAGCGCTCGCCGCCGACGACGGATTCGAGCAGGAAGCTGCGCGGGCTGCCGCCGGCGAGCTTCAGGTACAGCGACAGCGGTGTCTCCAGGTCGGCGAAGGCCTCCTGGATCAATGGAATGCGGTTGAAGCCCTGGGCGGCCAGGCTCTTGAATTCGAGTTCGGTGATCACGGTGCGGGCCCTCCGATCACCGCGGCCCTCGGGCGCCGGCGATCATCGTGTGTCGAGTGGGCGCCGCGGCGGGCCCGGTCGGGCGGCCAACGGCGGCAGGCTAGACGGAGGCGGCTCCGCGACGCCAGGGCCAGGCTCCCCGGTCGTGCGACCCCACTGTCGGCTTGCGCGCTGTGAACATCGGAAAAGTGTACCCCAAGCCCGTATTCTCGGGCCTTCCGCCCGGGCCCGCATCGCACAGACTGCTGGGCTCGAACTCCGCGCCCACAAGGCGCGCCCAGCCCAGGGGAAACCGATGATCCGCACCCTTGCCGCCGCGCTGCTGCTCGGCATCACGCTGCTCGCGCAGGCCCAGTCGCCCGTCACCCTTGCCGGGGTGCGATACGAGCCTCGCCTCACCGTGGCGAACACGCCGCTGGAACTGAACGGCGCCGGCATCCGCTACAAGTTCGTCATCAAGGTCTACACCGCCGGCCTGTACCTGGCCACCAAGGCCGGCACGCCCGAGGCGGCGCTGAGCGCGCCCGGGCCGAAGCGCATCCACGTCGTGATGCTGCGCGACATCGACGGCAACGAACTCGGCAAGCTGTTCACGCGCGGCATGCAGGACAACTCGACGCGCGCGGAGTTCGCCCAGTCGATCGCCGGCACGCTGCGCATGTCGGAGATCTTCGCGCAGAAGAAGCGCCTGGCCGCCGGCGAGCACTTCTCGGTCGACTGGGTGCCGGGCGTCGGCACCACGGTGCTGGTCAACGGCAAGCCGCAGGGCGAGCCGATCAAGGAGGCCGAGTTCTTCCGCGCACTGATGCGCATCTGGCTCGGCAACAGCCCGGCCGACGCGCAGCTGAAGGACGCGCTGCTGGGCAAGGCGCCCGCGCCCGTCGGCGGACAGACGAACTGACTCAGACCGGCGGCCAGCGCAGCTGGTCGAGCCGGTCGAACAGCAGGTCGGCGCCGGCGGTCTCGATCGGCTCGCCGTGGTTGTAGCCGTAGCGCGCCAGCGCCACCGGGCAGCCGGCGGCGCGCGCCGCGGCGGCGTCGTTGCTCGAGTCGCCGATCATCAGCGTGCGCCCGGGCATCACGCCCAGGCGCCGGCAGGTCTCGAGCAGCGGCAGCGGATCCGGCTTCTTGCGCGGGAAATCATCGCCGCCGAAGGTCAGCGCGAACTGGTCGGCGATGCCCTTGGCCTGCAGCAGCGGCCGCGCGAAGGCCCCCGGCTTGTTGGTCAGGCAGGCCAGCTTCAGGCCGGCGGCACGCAGCCGCTCGAGCCCTTCGCGAACGCCCGGAAACAGCGGCGCATGCTGGCCGTTGATGCGCAGGTAGTGACGCTGGTAGTGCGCCCACAGCGGATCGAACAGCGCGGCCGGCGCGCCCAGGTGCTCCAGGGTGCGCGCCAGCAGGTGCTCCGAGCCCTTGCCGACGGTGCGCGCGATGAAGTCGCGGCCCACCGGCGCCAGCCCGAGCTCGGCCAGCGCCTCGCGGAGCGCGACCTCGAAGTCGCCCACCGTATCGACCATCGTGCCGTCGAGGTCGACGATGGCGGCGTCCAACCCCTCGAAGCTCACCCGATGCTCTCGACCTGGCGCGACTGCTGATACGCCGCGCCGAAGCGGTTGGCCAGGAAGTCCGGCAAGGCCACCTGCTCCTGCCGCACGAAGCCGCACGGCGGCAGCCGGCCCTCGCGGAACAGGTCGAGCGCGGCGCAGACGCCGGCCGCCGTGGTGATCTGGATCGCCGACAGCGGCTGCGACTCGCTGCGGTCGGCGAAGATCTTGCGCGCGAAGACCTCCTGCACCAGCACGCCGCGCTTCAGGCCGCTGACGGTGACGAAGACCAGCACCACGTCCTGCATCGTGCTCGGGATCGAACGCCGCATCACGTCCTTCAGGGTCTCGGTGTCCCGGTTGAACTGCAGCTCCTCGAGCAGCATCTTCATCAGGTCGCGGTGGCCGGGGTAGCGCACGCTCTTGTAGTCGAGCGTGCGGACGCGGCCGGCCAGCGTCTCGCACAGCGTGCCAAGACCGCCCGAGGTGTTGAAGGCCTCGTACTCGGTGCCGTCGAGCGAGAAGTGCTCCAGCCCCTCCAGCGGCAGGACCTCGATGTTGCGGCCGTCGCGGATCGCCTCGCAGGGGTGGCAGTACTCGTTGATCAGCCCGTCGACGCTCCAGGTCAGGTTGTACTTCAGCGCGTTGGTCGGGAACGCCGGCAGCGCGCCGACGCGCATCTTCACCTCGTGCAGCGACTCGAAGCCGAGCGCCAGATGGTGCGCGACGATGCCGATGAAGCCCGGCGCCAGCCCGCACTGCGGCATGAAGGCGGTCGCCGCGCCGTCGGCCAGCTGCTGGATCGCACGCGTCGCCGCGACGTCCTCGGTCAGGTCGAAGTAGTGGCAGCCGGCTGCCTTGGCCTGCGCCGCGACCGTCGTCGCCTGGTGGTAGGGCAGCGCGTTGACCACCGCGTCCTGCCCCTGCAGCAGCGCGCCCAGCACGGCCCCGTCGCCGGTGTCGGCCTGGGTCGTCGTCACCGTGTCGCGGCCGATCGTCGCCAGCGCCTCGGCGCTGCGGTCGACCACGGTGACGCGGAAGTCGCCGCTGTCGGCGAGCAGCCGCGCGATCGTCTGGCCGATGTGGCCGGCGCCGAGCAGGGCGATGCGCATCGCGCGGAGACGCCTCAGGTGCTGAGCTTGCGCCCGAGCCGCTCTTCGACCTTCGCGCTCTTGGCACGCAGCCGGCCGGCAGGGCCTTCGCGGTAGTCGACCTTGATGTGCGTGCCGACGCGCGGGAACTCGGCCTTCAGCAGCTCGAAGCAGTCGGTGACGACGCCCATCACCTCGTCCCACTCGCCTTCGAGGATCGTGCCCATCGAGGTCAGCTGGTAGGGCACGCCGCTACGGTCGATGACGTCGATGATGCGCGCCACGTGTTCGCTCAGGCTGGCGTCGGTACCGCCGCGCGGGGCCATCGAGAATTCGAGCAGAACCATGGGACTAGCCTCAGTCGGAGAGTTCGGCGCGCATCGCGTCGATGACCGCCTTGTAGTCGCGCTGGCCGAAGATCGCGCTGCCGGCGACGAAGGTGTCGGCACCGGCGTCGGCCACGCGCCGGATGTTGTCGACCTTGATGCCGCCGTCGACCTCGAGCCGGATGTCGCGTCCGCTGGCGTCGATCAGCTTGCGCACGCGCTCGACCTTGCGCAGCGCCGAATCGATGAAGCCCTGGCCGCCGAAGCCGGGGTTGACGCTCATGATCAGCACCAGGTCGACCTTGTCGATGACCCAGTCGAGCGCGTCGATCGGCGCAGCCGGGTTGAACACCAGGCCCGCCTGGCAGCCTTCGGCCTTGATCAGTTGCAGCGTGCGGTCGACGTGCGTGCTGGCGTCCGGGTGGAAGCTGATCAGGTCGGCGCCGGCCCTGGCGAAGGCGGTCGCGAGCGCATCCACTGGCTGCACCATCAGGTGCACGTCCAGCGGCACCGCGGCACCGTCGGCCCGTTTGCAGTGGGGCTTCAACGCGGCGGCGACCATCGGGCCGATGGTCAGGTTGGGGACGTAATGGTTGTCCATCACGTCGAAGTGGATCCAGTCGGCGCCGGCGGCGATGACCTCGTGCACCTCTGCGCCCAGGCGGGCGAAGTCGGCCGACAGGATGGACGGGGCGATGCGGTGCATGGGCATCGGCGGATTGTAGGCAGCTGCCTACAATGTCTGGCGATGGCCAGAGCCGAATTCCGCTGTGCAGTCCAGGTGCAGTTCCTGCCCGACCGGTCGGAGCTGCCCGACGGGCCGTTCGCGTTCGCCTACACGGTGACGATCGAGAACACCGGCGGCGTCACCGCGCAGCTGATCGCGCGCCGCTGGCTGATCACCGATGCCAACGGACGCACCGAGGAGGTCCGCGGTCTGGCCGTGGTCGGCCGCCAGCCGCTGCTCAAGCCCGGCGAGCAGTTCGAGTACACCAGCTGGACACGCCTGGCCACCGCCCAGGGCTCGATGGTCGGCACCTTCTTCTGCATGACCGAGGACGCCCACCCCTTCGAGGCCCGCGTGCCGGAGTTCATGCTGGCCCGGCCGCAGGCGCTGCACTGAGCCGCGATCCGCGGCGATCGCGCCGACCCCTTCGACTTCCCGTGGAGGCCACCCGTGGGCACTGAGTTCTGGATGATCACGATCGCCGTGTGCGTGCTGGTGTCGTACTGGTTCTCGCACCTGGGCCACCAGCTGCGTTTCCCGTCGGTGGTGTTCCTGCTGGCCACCGGCCTGGCGCTGCGCGAGGTGACCGACCGCTACGACGCGACCGTCGCGTTGCCGCCGGGGCTGCTGCCGCTGCTGGGCACGATCGGCCTGATCCTGATCGTGCTCGAGGGCGGTCTGGACCTCGACCTCAAGCCCGGCCGCCGGCGCTTCCTGATGCGCACCTTCAACGCCGCCACCGCCGGCGTGCTGCTGAGCTCGGCGGCGGTCGCCGCCGGCTTCGTCTATGCCTGGGGCCTGTCGTGGACGACCGCGGCATTGATGGCGATCCCGTTCGGCGTGATCAGCAGCGCGGTCGCGATCCCGAGCTCCGAAGTGCTCGGCGACGAGGACCGCGAGTTCGTGATCTACGAGAGCTCCTGGTCCGACATCCTCGGCGTGATGCTGTTCAACGCGGTCATCGTCACGGCCGCGGGCGGCGGCTTCACGAGCAACCTGCTCGGCGGCGGTGCCGCCGTGCTGCTGATGGGCGTGCTGATCGGGCTGGGGATGTACTGGCTGGTCGGCCACCTCGAGGGCCACGTCAAGTTCCTGCCGCTGATCTTCGCGCTGATCCTGGTCTACGGCGGTGCCAAGGCGATGCACCTGTCGCCGCTGCTGATCGTGCTGATCCTCGGCCTGATGCTGAACAACCCGCACCTGATCCGGCGCTTCAAGTTCCTCGACCGGCTGCACACCAACCACTACCCGGCCGAGCTCGTCAAGCTCAAGCACCTGACCGCCGAGGCGACCTTCCTCGTGCGCACCTTCTTCTTCCTGGTGCTGGGCTACACCACGCCGCTCGCCGCCTTCGCCGACCGGCAGACCTGGATCGTCGCGCTGGCGCTGGTCGCCGCGATCTTCCTGCTG
Organism: uncultured Rubrivivax sp.; assembly: GCA_937975735.1. Taxonomy (GTDB): domain Bacteria; phylum Pseudomonadota; class Gammaproteobacteria; order Burkholderiales; family Burkholderiaceae_C; genus Rubrivivax. Next base: position 598 of record CALJUI010000337.1, on the reverse strand, counting down.
CGGCTGCCGGTCGTCGCGCTGCTGTCGGGTCGCCAGCTGCGGCCGCTGCTGTGGGCGGCGCCGCGCGGCCTGATCACGGTGCTGCTGTTCTACAGCCTGCCGGCGGGCACGGTGCCCGAGGTGTTCCCGCCCGGCGCGCTGATCCTGGTGGTGCTGGTCAGCTGCGTGATCATGGCCATCGGCTTCCAGGTCGACAGCGGCCGGCGCGCCGAGATGGACGCCGGCGACACCGAGATCAAGCGCCGGCTGGACGCCGGCGCGGCGCCGCCGTACTGACCTCGGCTCAGTGCTCTTCGTCGTCGGCGCGCTCGCCGCGCCGGCGGCCGGAGAACATCGTCCACCACACGATGCCCAGCAGCAACGCCAGCGCCGCCAACGCCTCCAGCACAATCAGCCACATGGTTCGGGTCCGGCCGTTCGCGGTCCTTGCAAGAAAGCTCAGGAGTCTAGGGGCAACACTGCTGCTGGCCGGCTGCAGGACCCAGGAGCTCCCGGACCCGGCGCACCCAGCGACCCACAAACCCACGCCGGCGGCCCTGGCGAGGGGCGGCTTCGACGCGCAACAGGTGCGCGCCGACCTGAAGCGCGTCCTCGATCT
>CALJUI010000336.1 GCA_937975735.1 uncultured Rubrivivax sp. | reverse complement strand
CGCTTCGACAAGCTGACCGAGCGCGAGGAGGTGCTGGCCTACCTGCCGCCGGCCTGGATCGGCCAGAACATCTTCAGCTACGCGCAGTGGCTGGCCTGCGGCTACGTCGTCAACTGCCCGGAGTCGTCGGACACGGTGACGATCGACCTGAAGGAGATCGGCCCGACCTACTACTTCGCGCCGCCGCGCGTGTTCGAGGGCCTGCTGACCAGCGTGATGATCCGCATGGAGGACGCCGGCGCGCTCAAGCGCTGGATGTTTCACAAGGCGATGGCGCTGGCCCGCCGGGTCGGCCCGGACATCATGGACGGCAAGCCGGTGGGCGGCCTGGACAAGCTCAAGTACGCGATCGGCAACCTCTTCGTCTACGGCCCGCTGCGCAACACGCTCGGCCTTTCGCGGGTGCGCGTGGCCTACACGGCGGGCGAGGCGATCGGTCCCGACCTGTTCACCTTCTACCGCTCGATCGGCATCAACTTGAAGCAGCTCTACGGCAGCACCGAGACCGCGGTCTTCGTCTGCCTGCAGCCCGACCACGAGGCCAAGGCCGACACCGTGGGCGTGCCGATCGACGGCGTCGAGATCAGGCTCGCCGACAACGGCGAGATCCTGGTCAAGAGCCCGGGCCTGCTGCGCGAGTACTACAAGAACCCGGAGGCCACCGCCGAGGTGCTGACCGACGACGGCTGGTACCACACCGGGGACGCCGGCTTCCTCGACGCCGGCGGGCACCTGAAGATCATCGACCGCGCCAAGGACGTCGGCCGCATCAAGGGCGGGCCGAACGACGGCGCGATGTTCGCGCCCAAGTACGTCGAGAACAAGCTCAAGTTCTTCCCCTTCATCAAGGAGGCGGTGGCGCTCGGCGACCAGCGCGACCGCGTCTGCGCGATGGTCAACATCGACATGGAGGCGGTCGGCAACTGGGCCGAGAAGCGCAACCTGCCCTACGCCGGCTACACCGACCTGGCGGGCAAGCCCGAGGTCTACGAGCTGATCAAGGAGTGCGTGGAGAAGGTCAACGCCGACCTCGCGCAGGACGACAAGCTCGCCGGCAGCCAGATCAGCCGCTTCCTCGTGCTGCACAAGGAGCTCGACGCCGACGACGGCGAGCTCACGCGCACGCGCAAGGTCCGCCGCGGCTACATCGGCGAGAAGTACCAGGTGCTGGTCGACGCGCTGTACGGCGGAAGGACCGAGCAGTTCATCGAGACCGCGGTGACCTTCGAGGACGGGCGCAGCGGCAAGGTCTCGGCGACGCTGAAGATCGCCGACGTGAAGCGGTTCGACACGGTGAAGAAGGCGGCGTGATGGCAGAACGCAAAGTCGGCGACGTCATCCTCGACGTGAAGAACATCTCGCTGGCCTTCGGCGGCGTCAAGGCGCTGACCGACATCAGCTTCAACGTGCGCGAGCACGAGGTGCGCGCGATCATCGGCCCGAACGGCGCCGGCAAGAGCTCGATGCTGAACTGCATCAACGGCGTCTACCAGCCGCAGCAGGGCTCGATCACCTTCCGCGGCCAGACCTTCAGCCACATGAACTCGCGCCAGGTCGCCGAGATGGGCATCGGCCGAACCTTCCAGAACCTGGCGCTGTTCAAGGGCATGAGCGTGATCGACAACATCATGACCGGCCGCAACCTGAAGATGAAGAGCAACCTGTTCCAGCAGGCGATCCACTTCGGCGCGGCGCGGCGCGAGGAGGTCGAGCACCGCCGCTTCGTCGAGAACATCATCGACTTCCTGGAGATTCAGGCCTACCGCAAGACGCCGGTCGGCCGCCTGCCCTACGGCCTGCAGAAGCGCGTCGACCTGGGCCGGGCCCTCGCGATGGAGCCGCAGGTGCTGCTGCTCGACGAGCCGATGGCCGGCATGAACGTCGAGGAGAAGCAGGACATGAGCCGCTTCATCCTCGACGTCAACGACGAGTTCGGCACGACGATCGTGCTGATCGAGCACGACATGGGTGTCGTCATGGACATCTCCGACCGCGTCGTCGTGCTCGACTACGGCAAGAAGATCGGCGACGGCACCCCGGACGAGGTGCGCACCAACGAGGACGTCATCAGCGCGTACCTCGGCACGACGCATTAGGAGCCGACATGGGATTCTTCATCGAGACACTCATCGGCGGCCTGATGGCCGGCATGCTGTATTCGCTGATCGCGCTCGGCTTCGTGCTGATCTTCAAGGCCAGCGGCGTGTTCAACTTCGCGCAGGGCGCGATGGTGCTGTTCGCCGCACTGGCGATGGCGCGCTTCGCCGAGTGGATCCCGCAGTGGCTGGGCTTCGAAAGCCAGGTGCTGGGCAACATCCTCGGCTTCCTGGCCGCGATGCTGGTGATGATCGTGGCGGCCTGGATGATCGAGAAGCTGGTGCTCGGCAAGCTCGTCAACCAGGAAGGCATCACCTTGCTGATGGCCACGCTGGGCATCACCTACTTCCTCGACGGCTTCGGCCAGACCCTGTTCGGCAGCGACATCTACAAGATCGACATCGGCCTGCCGAAGGACCCGACCTTCGTGCTCGACGGCGTGTTCCCCGGCGGCCTGCTGATCAGCAAGGAGGACCTGTATGCGGCGCTGATCGCCGCGGCGCTGGTCGCGGTGCTGTCGGTGTTCTTCCAGAAGACCAAGACCGGCCGCGCGCTGCGCGCGGTGGCCGACGACCACCAGGCCGCGCAGTCGATCGGGATTCCGCTGTCGAAGATCTGGATCATCGTCTGGAGCGTGGCCGGCTTCGTCGCGCTGGTCGCCGGGATGATCTGGGGCAGCAAGCTCGGCGTGCAGTTCAGCCTGTCGCTGGTGGCGCTGAAGGCGCTGCCGGTCGTGATTCTCGGCGGCCTGACCAGCGTGCCCGGCGCGATCATCGGCGGGCTGATCATCGGCGTCGGCGAGAAGCTGTCCGAGATCTACATCGGCCCGTACTTCGGCGGCGGCATCGAGATCTGGTTCGC
>CALJUI010000335.1 GCA_937975735.1 uncultured Rubrivivax sp. | reverse complement strand
TCGAGCGCGATCCAGCCGGCGTAGCGGCCCATCGTCTCGGCGATCATCACGCGGCCGTGGCTGCGCGCGGTGGTGGCGAGGCGGTCGAGCGCGTCGGCAACGACGGCCACCGCGCTGTCGAAGCCGAAGGTGCGATCGGTATGGAACAGGTCGTTGTCGATCGTCTTCGGCACGCCGACCACCGGCAACCCGAGCTGCGTGAAGCGATGGGCGATGTCCATCGTGCCGTCGCCGCCGATCGCCACCAGCGCGTCGAGCCCGAGCTCGCGCACATAGGCCATCGCGTCGGCGGAAACGTCGGCGCCGCCGGCGCCGAAGTAATGGAACGGGTCACAGCGGTTGTGCGTGCCGAGGATCGTGCCGCCTTCGGCCAGGATGCCGGCGACGGCCGCGTGGTCGAGCGGGCGCACGAGCCGGTCGACCAGGCCGAGGAATCCGCGCTCGATGCCCGTGACGCGCCTGCCGTCGGCCAGCAGCGGCAGCGTGACGGCGCGGATGACGGCGTTCAGTCCCGGGCAGTCGCCGCCGCCGGTCAGGATGCCGACGTGCCGGGCGCTCGTCACGGCGCGGCACCCCCGCCCTGCAGCCACGCCGCGAGGTCGGCCTTCATCTGCACCAGGTCGGCCTGGCGCGTGTACATCATGTGGCCGGCGTCGTAGTAGCGGTGCGTGATGCGCGCCAGCACCTCGGCCGGCGCGTCGAGCTGCGCCAGCGACCAGTCGCTCGCGCTGTAGGGCGTGCCGAGGTCGTAGCGGCCGCTGGCCACCAGCACCTTCAGGTGCGGATTGCGGCGCAGCGCGCGCGCCAGGTCGGGACTGGTGCAGGCGAAGCCGTTGCCACGGTCCTCGCCGCGGTTCCAGTTCCACTGCTTGTGCACCGCGTGCGACAGCACCTCGTAGCGCTCCTCGCGGCCGATGCCGAGTTCGCCGCTGAAGAAGTCCAGCGCGGCCATCGTGTAGGCGGGCGCGATGGCCTCGATGCCGGGGTCGAACTCCCACTCGCGGGTGCGTCGGGCGGCCATCGGCGCGGTGCCGCGCGAGTCGAGCCGGCCGACGATACGGCCCTGCGCGCGCATCGCGTCGAAGAAGTAGGTCTCGGCGTCGATGCGCAGGTTCTTCTCCTCCACCAGGGCGCGCGGCAGGCCGGTCAGCTCGGCGATGCGGCGCGCGAGCCGGGTGCGACGCGCCTCGCCCAGCAGCGAGCCGGCGTGGAGCGCGGAGACGTAGTCGTCGGCGACGAAGGCCTCGGCGGCGGCGCGCGCGGCCTCCGGCGACTTCGCCACCGCGCCGCGCAGCAGGCCGTGGTACTGCGCGGTGTTGGCGAAGGCTGGCAGGAAGAGCGCGTGCGGCAGATCGTTGCGCGGCGCGAAGACCAGGGTCTGCAGGTCCATCGCGCAGGACACCAGCACGACGCCGCTGACGTCGACGCCGCCGGACTGGAGCTTGTCGGCCAGCGCCGCCGCCCGCGTCGTGCCGTAGCTCTCGCCGGCCAGGTACAGCGCCGAGCCCCAGCGACGGTGGCGCGTCAGCCAGACGCGGATCACCTCGGCGAGCGCGGCGACATCGCCGTCGACCGACAGCATCTTCTTGCGCGGGACGTCGTCGAGCGCCACCGACCAGCCGGTGTGCGGCGGGTCGACGAAGATCAGGTCGAAGTGCTCGAGCCAGGTGTGCGGGTTGTCCGACAGCGCGTGCGGCGGTCGCGCCGCGGCGGCGTCGTCGGGCACGACCACGCGGCGTGGCCCGAGTGCCCCGAGTTGGAGCCAGATCGACGCCGAGCCGGGCCCGCCGTTGAAGGCGAAGCACACCGGCCGCGCCGCCGGGCTCGCGCCCTTGAGCTGGTAGCTGGTGACCATCACCGCGGCCTGCGGCTCGCCAGCGTCGACGCCGTCGGCATGCACCGGCACGAAGGCCGCCTGCGCCAGGTACTCCAGCGTGCGGCCGCCGGCCAGCGTGACGGTGCCCAGGCGTTCGCCGGGCGCCGCCGACAGCAGCTGCTCGATGCGCCGACGCCGGCGCGCGACCGCCTCGTCTCGGGGTTCGCTGGGCTTGGCGGCGGTCGGGTCCATCGGCACTCCAGGTCGGGGGGAACCGCGGCACGATACCGCAGCCGAGGGCCCGTATATTCCCGCCATGCCCTCGACCCTCGCGCACGTGCTGCGCATCTTCCTGACCGGCCTGCTCGCTGCTCTGCCGCTGGCCGCCACGATCGCGATCTTCTGGTGGGCGGCCGAGCTGACGCTGCGCTGGGTCGGCCCGGACAGCGCCGCCGGCCGGGTCTTCACGTCGGTCGGCGTCGGCGTCACCGGCTCGGAAGTGATCGGCTACCTGATCGGCATCGCCGCGCTGGCCGGCGCGATCTTCCTGCTCGGGCTGCTGATCGAGGCCAACCTGCAGCGCGGCCTGGCGCGGGTGGTCGACGCGGTGCTCGGCCGCATCCCGGTCGTGCGCGGCGTCTACGACCTGGCCCAGAAGCTCGTCGGCCTGTTCGCGCAGCGCGAGCCCGACGGCATGCGCTCGATGCGCGCGGTCTGGTGCCACTTCGGCGGGCCGCCGGTCGACGGCGAGGACCATGTCGCGGTGCTCGGCCTGCAGTCGACCGCCGAACCGGTGCTGATCGAGGGCCGGCCCTACGTCGGCGTGATCGTACCGACCGCACCGGTGCCGGTCGGCGGCGGCCTGCTGTTCCTGCCGCAGGCCTGGGTGCGGCCGGCGGACGTGGGCATCGAGGCGCTCACGAGCATCTACGTGTCGATGGGCATCACCGCGACGCAGCATCTGAACCCGGGCGGCCCGCGCCCGGACACCGTGGAGAAGTCGACGTGATGTTCCGTTGGAAGGGGCTCGGGCTCATCGCGGCCCTGTGCAGCTGCGCCGCGCTGGCGCAGGCGCCCGCCGAGCAGGCGCCGCTGAAGGAGATCGCAGTCGCGCCCGGCGCCTTCGTGCGCGGCGCACCGGTGCCCGACTGGGCCGAACTGCTGCCCGTGCCGGCGCCCGACCCCGGCCACGCGCGCCGGCCGCTGGTCGTGCGGCTGGCCGACTCCCACCTGCACGCGGGCACGTCGATGGCCTACCTCGTCAACCGCGCCGAGCAGGCCAACGAGGCGAGCACGCTGGCGCAGATCGGCCAGGCGACGATGGCCTTCAACCCGCAGTACCAGCGCCTGCTGCTGCACCGCGTGCTGCTGCTGCGCGGCGACCAGACGATCGACCACACCGCGACGGTGCCGGTGCGCTTCCTGCAGCGCGAGACCGGCCTCGAGCAGGGCGTCTACAGCGGCGTGATCACCGCCTCGCTGGTGCTGCCCGACGTGCGCATCGGGGACACCCTGCATCTGGTCTACACGCTCGAGGGCGACAACCCGATCTTCGGCCGCCGCTTCATGAACGCCGCCAGCTGGGATCAGGCGCAGTTCACCGCGATCCGCCGCGTGACGCTGATCGCCCCGGCCGACCGGCCGATCGCCTGGCGCTGGCTCGGCGGCCTCGGCGGCGACGGCCCGGCACCCGAGGCGCACGCGATCGGGGCGATGCAGCGGCTGCGCTTCGAGCAGCGCGACATGGACGGGGTCACGCCCGAGCCGTACCTGCCGGCCTCGGCGATGCCCTACCGCTGGCTGCAGTTCAGCGAGTTCCGCGACTGGCGCGAAGTGGCCGACTGGGCCGCGACGCTGTTCCCGGCCGAGGCGCCGCTGCCGGCCGAGCTGATGCCGGAGATCGAGCGCCTGCGGGCGCTGCCGAGCGACGAAGAGCGGATCGCCGCGGCGCTGCAGTGGGTCCAGTCGCAGATCCGCTACTACTCGGTGGTGCTGGGCGAGAGCTCGCACCGGCCGGCGCTGCCGGCCGAGGTGGTGCAGCGGCGCTTCGGCGACTGCAAGGACAAGTCGCTGCTGCTGGTGCAGATGCTGCGTGCGCTCGGATTGCCGGCGGAGCCGGTGCTCGCATCGCTGCAGACGCGCAGCGCACCGGCGCGCCAGCTGCCCACGCCGGCCGCCTTCGACCACGTGATCGTGCGCGTGCACGCGGGCGGTCGCGACCACTACATCGACCCGACACGGCTCGGCCAGACCGGTGCGCTCGCGGCACTGGGACAGCACCTCGAGGGCGCGGCGGTGCTGCCGGTGCACCCGGGCTCGGCGGCGCTGGTGACGATCACGTCGCCGAACCGCGGGCAGATCTTCGCCAACCAGCTCAGCGAGCGCTTCCACCTGCCGGCCTTCGGCGGCGCCGGCGTGCTCGAGGTCGAGAGCCTGTGGGTGGGGCTGGCCGCGGAGAACCTGCGGCTGGCGCTGCCGTCGCTGGACGGCGCGCGCCGCGAACAGTTCGCGCTCGGCAACTACGAGCGCCGCTATCCCGGCATCACCCTGGCCGGCGCGCCGGAGTTCGTCGACGATCCGCTCGGCAACCGCATCACGATCCGCGCCCGCTTCCAGGTCCCCAAGCTCGTGCAGGAGTCGCCCGAGGCCTGGGTCGGCCGCTACTTCCCGGCCAACCTGCAGGGCAGCTTCGCGATCCCCGAGCAGGTCGCCTCCCGCCGCTTCCCGCTGGTCATGCCGTCCTGGCCGGCAACGCTGAGCTACCAGCTCGAGATGCGCTGGCCGGACAGCGTGGCGGTGGTCGCCGACCCGAGCACGCGGCGGATCGACACGCCGCACTTCCGGCTCGAGTCGGCGCGCAGCTTCCGCGGCAACGTGATGCGCCACAGCGTCACGTTGCAGCCGCTGGTCAGCGAACTGCCGGCGGCCGAACTGCCGCGGCTGATGGACGACCTGCGCCGGCTCGACCAGACCATCGGCGGCACGATGGCGGTGGCCAAGAGCGAGGTCAAGAGCACCGGCGTGCTCGGCCTGGGCCGCACGTCGATGCAGGACAAGATGCGCGAGCGCCTGAAGACCACGATCGAACGCAGCACGAAGGTCATCGACGCCGGCAAGCTCGGCGGCGAGGATCTCGCCGGCGTGCTGTGCACGCGGGCCGAATCGGCCTCCGACCTCGGCGATCCGGCCGCCGGCATGAAGGACGCGCAGGACGCCGTCAAGGCCGCGCCGGGCTTCGCGCGCGCCTTGCTGTGCCGCGGCAACCTGCACTGGGCCAACGGGGCCTTCGCCAAGGCCGCTGCCGACTACTCGGCAGCGCTGGCCGTCGCCGACGACCCGTTCGAGCCGATCTACCGTCGCGGCCACGCCCGCTTCTACGAAGGCCGGCTGGACCAGGCGGCGGCCGACTTCGCCAAGGCCGCGACCGAGCAGAAGGACGATGCCGCCCGTCTGTACATGCTGCTGTGGCAGGGCTTTGCACTGCTGCGCCAGGGCCAGCCGCTGCCGCCGTCGCTGGTCGAGGCGGCCTCGCGCCAGCCCGACGGCGACTGGCCGCGTCCGGCGCTGGCGATGGTCGCAGGACTGCGCACGATCGACGAGGTGCTGGCGCAGATCGACCGCCGCCAGCAGGGCGACGAACGCGAACTGACGCTGGCCGAGGCCTGGTTCTACATCGGCCAGGTGCATTTGGCGCAGGGCCGGCCCGGGCCCGCGCGCGAGGCCTTCGAGGCCGCGCGCGGCAAGGCCATCACGATGTACCTCGAGCACGTGGCGGCCGGCTTCGAGCTGGCGCGCCTGCCGCGCTGAAGCCGCGTCAGGGGGCGATCAGCGACGCGTAGCGCGCCAGGTCGACGTTGCCGCCGCTGACGATGACGCCGACGCGCCGGCCACGCAGGTCGGGCAGGCCGGCGGCGCGCTCGAACAGGGCCGCCGCGCCGAGCGCGCCGGTGGGTTCGACGACGAGCTTCATGCGCTCGGCGAAGAAGCGCATCGCCGACACCAGCTGGGCGTCGGTGGCGGTCACGATGCCGGCGACCAGCGCGCGGATCACCGGGAAGGTCAGCTGCCCGCAGTGCTGGGTCTGCGCGCCGTCGGCCAGCGTCACCGGGGTGTCGATGTGCACGATCTCGCCACGCGCCAGGCTGCGCTGGACGTCGTTGCCGGCCTCGGGTTCGACGCCCCAGACCGCGATGCCGGGGTTCAGGTGTCTGGCGGCGACCGCGCAGCCGGAGATCAGGCCGCCGCCGCCGACGCAGACCAGCAGCGCATCGAGCGGGCCGCCGTCGGCGGTCTGCTCGATCAGTTCCCAGGCCGCCGTGCCCTGCCCGGCCATCACGTCCGGGTGGTCGTAGGGCGGGATCAGCGTCATGCCGCGCTCGGCGGCCAGGCGCGCGCCGATCGCCTCGCGGTCCTCGGTGTAGCGGTCGTAGAGCACGACCTCGCTGCCGGCCACGCCCTGCTGGTAGCCGCGCGTCGCGGCGAGCTTGGCCGGCGGCGCGTCCTTCGGCATCACGATCACCGACGGCATCGCGAGCAGCCGCGCGGCCAGCGCGATCGCCTGCGCATGGTTGCCCGACGAGAAGGCGATCACGCCGGCGCGCCGCTGCACCGGCGAGAAGCGGGCCAGCGCGTTGTAGGCGCCGCGGAACTTGAACGCCCCCATGCGCTGCAGGTTCTCGCACTTGAAGAAGACCTGCGCGCCGGTACGCTGATCGGCGGTGTGCGAGCTCAGCACCGGCGTGCGGTGGGCGACGCCGGCCAGGCGATCGGCGGCAGCGGCGATGTCGTCGGCGTCGATCGCCAGGGTCGGGGTGGTGTTCATCGGCCGGATGCTAATCGGTCGGGCCCTGGAAACCGCCGCGCCGGAAGGTCAGCACCAGGGTGTCGCGGTGCGCCGGCTGCGCCGGGTCGAGCGGCTGGATCGGCGTCGACTCGTGGATCACGCGCTCGTCGTCGAGCAGCAGCGCGCTCCAGGGCTGGTCGAGCGTGAAGCGCATGCCCTGCGGTCCGCGCACGTCGAACACGCGCGTCTCGCCGCCCTTGATGTTCAGGCGCGCGACGAGGATCACCGCGACGAGGTCGACGCCGTCGCGGTGCGCGCCCTCGGGCGTCGGCCGGCCGATGCCGTCGGTGGTGTCGATGCGGAACGGATGCGCCTCGACGTACCAGTCCTGCGCGCCGCGCAGCGCGCCGGCGCGGGCCGCCAGCGCGCGCAGCAGGCCGGCCCAGGCCGGGTCGTCGACGAGCGCCTTCGGCAGCGGCTCGAACCAGCGCTCGAGGCCGCCGTGCAGGGCGTTGTAGTCGAGCGACTGCCAATGCGCGCGATGCGGCACGGGCTGGACACGGTCGGCGGTGACCACGAAGCAGCCGTGTCGACGACGCCGATATCGGCCGCCGTCGAGCAGGTAGCGGTCGGGCGGCAGGTCGTCCCAGCCTGCCGACCAGCGGGCCGAAGTCGGCGCATCGACGCCGGACAGTTCGGCGAACGCCGTGGCATCGAGCACCGCGAAGCCGGCGCTGGCGAGTTGAGCATCGAGGTCGCGCAGGGCGGTCAGCGGGGGCGGGGGCGTCATGTCGGCATTCGGGAAAACTTGGAGTGTGCACTCCATTCACGCGTCAGCTTCCCGGCACGTTCGGGCGTTAATGTCCGAGGACCGTCCACGTCCGGGCGGATTCGGGAACCCATGAACGCCGGCACCACGAGCGAGCACGAGTCGATGGCCCTGGTCGAGATCATCCAGTTCAAGTGGTTGATGGCCCACGAAGGCCGTCATGTCCACGTCGAGCGCATGCAGACCGACCGCGACTATGCGGTCGAGCAATTGACCTGGGCCGAGGCATCCGCGAACGCCGCCTTGTCTTCCGCTGCCGCTTCGCTGCGTGCCGCGCTGCAGCTGACCGACTGACCGCCGCTCACTCGCTGCGCAGCAGCCGCCAGGCGGCGAGCAGCCCGAAGGCCATGTTGGCCAGCGCGAGCAGGGCGAGCAGCAGGATCGCCACTTCGGCCAGGCCGGGCAGGCGCATCAGCCAGGCGCAGACCGAACTCAGCGCGTTGAACAGCAGCATCAGCCAGAACAGCGGATGCCGCGGCCGCCAAAGCCGCCGCAGGTTCATGAGCCGTAGCGCGACCGCGCCAGCGCCGCGCCGGCGCCGAGCGCGCGCAGCTTGGCCTCGGCCACCTCGCGGCGCATCGGCGCGAGGCCGCAGTTCGTGCAGGGAATCAACCGTTCGCGCGCCACGAACTGCAGCGCGCGGCCAATGGTCTCGGCCACCTCCTCCGGGGTCTCGACCTGATCGCTGGCCACGTCGATCACGCCGACCATGACCTCCTTGTCGCCGAGCAGGGCCATCAGGTCCGGCGGCACGTGCGAGTGGTAGCACTCGAGCGAGACCTGGTCGATCGAGCTCTTCGCCAGCGCCGGGAACACCTGCTCGTACTGGCGCCACTGCTCGCCCAGGGTCTTCTTCCAGTCCAGGTTGGCGGGGATGCCGTAGCCGTAGCAGATGTGCACCGCGGTCTTGCAGGTCAGGCCCTGCGTCGCCCGCTCGAGCGCCTTCACGCCCCAGTCCGCGGCCTCGGCCATGTAGACGTTGAAGGCCGGTTCGTCGAACTGCACGATGTCGACGCCGTCGGCCTGCAGCGCCAGCGCCTCGCGGTTCAGCAGCTCGGCGAAGGCCATGGCCATCTCGACCCGGTCGCCGTAGCGGCGGTCGGCGACGGTGTCGACGATCGTCATCGGGCCGGGCAGCGTGAACTTGATGCGGCGGTCGGTGTGCGCGCGCAGGAAGCGCGCCTCGGCCTCGTGGACCCGGCCCTTCAGCACGAGCGGCGCCACGACCTGCGGGACCATCGCCTTGTAGCGGTCGGCGCGGATGCCCATCTCGACCTTGTGCGCGAAATCGATGCCATCGACCTGCTCGAGGAAGCCGTGCACGAAGTGCTGACGCGACTGCTCGCCGTCGCCGACCACCGCCAGGCCCGCCTCCTCCTGCAGCTTGATCCACAGCAGCGTGGCGTCCAGCTTGGCCGTCGCGAGCGCCTCGCCCTCGGCGCGCCACTGCGGCCAGAGCTTCTCCGTCTCGGCGAGCCAGGCGGGCTTGGGCAGGCTGCCGGCGATCGCAGGGTCGAACATGTGCATCCTCGGTGCGGGAATGCCGGCGAGCCTAGCTCAAAGATCGAGCACCAGCATCGGGGACTTCGCGCGCGAGCAGCAGGGGGTGAACTGGTCGTTGGCAGCCTGCTCCTCCGGCGTCAGGTACTGATCGCGGTGATCAGGTTCCCCTTCGATCACGCGGGTCAGACAGGTGCCGCAGACGCCCTGCTCGCACGAGGTCTGCACGACCACGCCGTTGGCGGCCAGCGCCTGCACCACCGTCTGTTCGCGCTCGACGTCGATGACCCGGCCCGAGCTGGCCAGCTTGACCCGGAATGCGGCGTCGGTGTCGTGGTCGACCGGTGCGGCGGTGAAGAACTCGAAGTGGATCTGCCCCTCGGGCCAGCCGTTCGCTCGCGCGCGGCCGAGCACCGCGTCCATGAAACCTTTCGGGCCGCAGACATACAGGTGCCGCCCGTCGGCCGGTGCGGCCAGCAGCGCGTCGAGATCGATGGCCTGCGACGCCGGGCCGTCGTCGAAGTGGAAGTGCACCTGGTCGGCGAAGGCCGAGCCGGCGATGCGGTCGTGGAAGGCGGTGCGCTCGCGCGATCGCGTGCAGTAGTGCATCTCGAACGCCGCGCCGGTGATCGCCAGCCGCTCGGCCATGCACAGGATCGGCGTGACGCCGATGCCACCGGCCAACAGCAGGTGGTGTTTGGCGTCGTGGGCCAGCGCAAAGTGGTTCTTCGGCGCGCTGATCTGCAGCACGTCGCCCTCGCGCACCAGTTCGTGCATCGTCAGCGAGCCGCCGCGCGAGGACGGGTCGCGCAGCACCCCGAGCTGATAGCGGTGGGTCTCGGCCGGGTCGTTGCACAGCGAGTACTGGCGCGTCAGGCCGTTCGGCAGGTGGACGTCGACGTGCGAGCCGGCCGAGAACGACGGCAGCGGGCCGCCGGCCGCGTCCACCAGCTCGAAGCCGCAGATGTCGAGCGCCTCCTTGGTCTTGCGCGCCACGCGCACCGACAGCGTCTCGCGACTCATGCGCCCTGCTCCGCCGCGACCAGTCGGTCGATGACCTTGCGGGCCTGCACGCCGCCGGCGTCGATGTTCAGGCTCAACACCTTGCGCTCGGGCCATTGCAGCAGGTTGCGCTGCTGGCGCTCGAGGATCTCGAGGTCTTCCGAGAAGATCTTGCCCTGGCCTTCGCGGATCTGCGCCGTCAGCGCCTTGTCCTTGGCGTTGAAGTTGCGCGCCATGCCCCAGAAGTACCAGATCGACGTGTCGGTCTCGGGCGTGATGAAGTCGACGACGATGCTCGAGGCCTTCTTGTCGGCCGGCGCGTCGTAGCCGCCGTGGCCGGCGAGCGCCACGCCGACCTCGATCATCACGTGGCTCGGCGGCGTGAAGCGGCAGATCTGCCAGCGGTCCACCGGCTGGTCGTCGGGCAGGTGGTTGCCGCGCAGCGCCATCTGCCAGAACGGCGGCGGCTGGATCCCGTTCATGAAGCGGCTGGTGATCACCTCGTCGCCTTCGGTGCGGGTGGTGCACGGCGTCTCGTCGATCTCCTTCTGGCCGATGCTGGTGGCGTGCACGTAGGTCTCGTGCGTCAGGTCCATCAGGTTGTCGATCATCAGCCGGTAGTCGCAGCCGATGTGGAACAGACCGCCGCCGTAGGCCCAGTGCTCGTCGTGGGCCCAGGCCAGTTCGGGGATCTTCGCCGGGTCGGCCTGGGCCGCATCACCCGGCCAGACCCAGACGAAGCCGTGCCGCTCCTCGACCGGATAGGCGCGGATCGGCGGGAAACCGCGCACGCGCTGGCCCGGCATCGCGATCGTCTTGCCGTCGCAGCCCATCTCCAGGCCGTGGTAGCCGCAGACCAGCTTGCCTTCGACGACCCTGCCGAGCGACAGCGGCGCGCCGCGGTGCGGACAGAAGTCCTCGAGCGCGGCGACGCGGCCATCCGCGCCTCGGTAGAAGACGATCGGCTGCTTGCAGATCGTTCGGCCCAGCGGCTTGTCGTCGATCTCGGCGGACGTGCAGGCCACGTACCAAGTGTTCATCGGGATCATGGTCCAGGTGCTCGGAGTCGTTGAATTGGATCCAATCATACGCCATAATTGGCACATATCAAATAGATCGGATTGACTTTTGGATCCAATTTGACCACTCCAGACAGCAGCTCGGTCGTCGCGGTTCTTCGCCAGCGCATCGTCGACGGCCACTATCCCGCCGGCGAGCGCCTAGCCGAGATCCCGGTGGCCCAGGCCATCGGCGTGTCGCGCACGCCGGTCCGGCTGGCCTTCCGGACGCTGGCCCAGGAAGGCCTGCTCGAGCCGGCCGGCAAGCGCGGCTTCGTCGTGCGCGCGTTCTCGCAGGAGGACGTGCTGTGCGCGGTGGAGGTGCGCGGCGCGCTCGAGGGGCTGGCGGCGCGCCGTCTTGCCGAACGTGGCGCGTCCGCCGAGCTGCTGGACACGCTGCGGGCCTGCCTGGCCGAAGGCGAGCGCGTGCTGGCCAAGGGGCATCTGGTCGAGGACGACGTCGGCGCCTGGAGCCGGCTGAACCGGACCTTCCACGCCGCCCTGGTCGGCGCGGCGGGCAGCCGCGTGATCGCCGACGCCATCGCTCGCAACGACCACCTGCCGTTCGGATCGGCCGACTCGATCGTGATCGACAGGGACGCGCTGGATCAGGAATTCAGGAAGCTGCAGGTCGCGCAGCTGCAGCACCGGCTGGTGGTCGACGCGCTGAGCCACCGCGAACCGGCGCGAGTCGAGGCGCTGATGCGCGAGCACGCGCTGATCGGCGTGCGGTACGAGCCGGTGATCGATCCCGAGCGGACATGAACTGCCGGGCCGTGGCGCATCCATGGATCGGCAGGTGGTGGGCCCTGCAGGATTCGAACCTGCGACCAACGGATTAAGAGTCCGCTGCTCTACCAACTGAGCTAAGAGCCCTTGCGCGAGACATCCCGCCGCAGGAGGGGGATGGTGGGTCGTGCAGGATTCGAACCTGCGACCAACGGATTAAAAGTCCGCTGCTCTACCGACTGAGCTAACGACCCCGCTGCAAAGCTTTCGATTATATGCCGGGCGCGAGCTGCATCAGCAGATCGGCCGCCGCAGTGAAGCCGAAGGTCGCCGTGACGGCGACGCTGGACCCGTAGCCATGGCAGTTCAGGCTGCCGTCGACGGCGCAGTCGGCATCGTCAGGCGAGCGCACCGGTTCGCGCGAATAGACGCAGCGCAGGCCCATCGGGCCCTGTCGCGGCGCGCCGTGGTCGCGCCGCAGGCGCTGGCGCAAACTCGCGAGCAGCGGATCGTGGGTGACGGCCGACAGGTCGGCCAGCTCGACCTCCTGCGGCCGCTGCTTGCCGCCGGCCGCGCCGACGCCGACGAAGGCGCCCGGCCAGCCGCGGGCCCAGGCGGCGATCGCGGCCTTGGCGCGCACATCGTCGCAGGCCTCGATCACGCCGTCGACCCCGTCCGGCAGCAGCGCGGGCCAGTTATCGGCGTCGGCGAACGCGTCGATCGCGACCAGTTCGCAGCCGGGATGGATCGCGTGCACGCGCTCGGCCATCGCCTCGACCTTGGCGCGGCCGATGGTCGTGCTGTCGGCCTGCACCTGGCGGTTGATGTTCGACTCGGCCACGTGATCCAGGTCGGCCAGCACCAGGCGCGCGACGCCGCTGCGAGCCAGCGCCTCGGCGGCCCAGGAGCCGACGCCGCCGACGCCGACCACCGCGACCGACGCCGCCCGGATGCGCGCGTAGTGGGGCGCCCCGTACAGGCGCCGCAATGCGCCGAAGCGGCGCTCCAGATCGGGCGCCTCCAGCGCCTGGGCGCCCACGGGGTTCATGCCAGCCGATCCAGGCGCCAGCTTTGGTAGTGCAGCGCCAGCCAAGCCCCGCCGACGATGCCGGCAACCGCCAGAGCACTGCCCAGCGACAGCGTGGACACGCCCGACAGACCCTGACCGACCGTGCAGCCGAACGCCGTCACGCCGCCGATGCCCATCAAAGTTCCGCCCACGACGTGGTTGGCGGTGTCCTCGGTGCCGACGAAGCCCTCCCAGCGGAAGCGGCCGGTGGCCAGCGCCATCGCCGCCGACCCGACGATGACGCCGATCACGCTGACGATACCGAAGGTCAGCATCTTGTTCGCGTCGCTGTACAGGATCAGCCAGTCCAGCGTGTAGGCGATCGGCGCCACGAAGGTGAATGACTCCATGCTGCGGGTGTTGGTCGCGAGGAAGGTCTCCTCCAGCGTCAGCGGGTGTTCCGCCAGATGGCCGAGCCGACCGGACACCCACCAGGCCGCGACGATCACCGCGCCGATGCCGATGCCGCCGAGCAGGGTGTCCCTGCTGCGGCCTTCGGGCACGCGCACGACCCAGGCGACGATCGCCACGCCGATCGCCCCGCCGAGCAGCGCGATCAGCATGGTGCGGTCCCAGCCGGTGGCCCAAGCCAGCAGCGACGGCAGATCCTGCGGCACCGGCAACGTCACCTGAACCAGGTCCAGCGTCTGCACCCGCCAGACCGCCGTCAGCCCGCGCAGCGTCGCATACGACGCAAGCCCGAGCACGCAGAAGACGACGAGCGACTTCAGGCTGCCGCCACCGATGCGCACCAGCGTCTTGCTGCCGCAGCCCGACGCCAGCACCATGCCGAAGCCGAACAGCGCGCCGCCGACCAGGTTCGACAGCCAGATCAGGTCGTGGCGTGCGTAGACGCTGTCGGTCGCATCGACAAGACCCAGCGCGGCCATTCCGTTGAATCCCAGGATGGCCACGCCGACGGCCAGCGCCCACATGCGGGCGCGCGAGAAGTCGCGCATCGAGAACACATCGGCGATCGCGCCCATCGTGCAGTAGTGGGTGCGCTGGGCGATCGCGCCGAAGGCCACGCCGAGCGCGAACGCGGCCCAGAGTACCTGCCGGATCAGACCGGGGAGATCGGTTTCCTGCATCGAGGCCGCGATTCTAGGGACATATCAGTGGCGGGCCCGACGCCGACCCCAATCGACCCGCGCATGAAAAAGGGCGGCCGGAGCCGCCCTTGAAATCGTTCGGAACGAAGCGCGTTCAGGCCTTGCGGCGGCGCGCGGCGCCCAGACCCAGCAGAGCCAGGCCAGCCAGGGCGATCGTTGCCGGCTCGGGCACGTCCATGTCGTGGTCGGCGCTGCCGGCGACGAGCGTGCTGGTCGCACCCGTCAGATCGAACACGGCGCGGATAGTCGCCGAGTAAGTGCCCGAGAGCATTGCGGTCGCGTTCTGCGAACCGGAGACCGCACCCGAGTACAGCGTCGTCGCGGTGCCGAACAGCGTATTGCTGTCATCAGCGAACATCGCCCAGGACTGCACCCCCGAACCGCTACCTGCGCCGAAGCCCGCGAAGGTCACGCTACCCGGAACACCGGTCGTCAGTCCGGTCTGGCTCACCTCGATGGTCAGGACGCGGTTCGCGAGCGGAATCGCTGCGAGCGTAGCGGAGTACGAGGCGCTCAAGTGCATGTCGAGCGGATCACCGTTGTTGGTGCCCGATGCGAAGGCGATGGTGTAGCCGCCGAACGGAATCGCGATGCCGGTAACGATGCCGGGCGCGCCGGAGGTCGCGTCGCCGGCGCCTTCGTCCATGACCACCAGCAGGTTCGTGCCGTCGGAGATCCGGACCGCCAGCGCAGCATTCGCCGCCACAGGAGCCGCCAGGGCGGCCACAGCTGCTGCGATGGGCAGAAGGGTCTTCAGTGCTTTCATTTGTGGCTCCTTGAGAGATTAGTGTTGCGCCGGTCTACTATTAGCAATCGCCGGGCCACCCTTATGAATCAAAGACTTACGATACATCCGACAGGTCGCTGTCAAGGATGCCGACACCAAATCCGACCCCTTCCGCCCCCTGGTCAGCCGCGCAGCGCCGCCATCCGGTCCTTCGCCGCGGCCGCCGCCTCGGACTGCGGATAGGCCTTGAGCAGCTCGTCCAGCGTCTTGCGCGCCGACTTGGTGTCCTTCATCTCGGCCTGGCAGTTGGCCAGCGCCAGCAGCGCCTCCGGCGCCTTCGGGTGGTCCGGCGCATCGGTCACCAGGGCGCGGAAGACACCGATCGCCCCCTTGTAGTCGCGCTTGCCGTACAGGGCGTTGCCGAGCCAGAAGCGGGCCGACTCGGCATAGCCGCTGCGCGGGTATTTGGCGAGGAAGGCGTTGAGCACGCCGACGGCCTTGTCGAACTCGCCCGCGCGCAGGGTCGCGATGGCATCGTCGTAGGCCCGCTTCTCGGCCGGATCGGCGCTGAATTCGCGCCCTTCGTGGGTGACCCGCTGCGGCTCGAGCTTGCGCAGCCGGTCGTCGAAGTTCTGGCTGGCGTCCTTCTGCGCGCGCTGCACGTCGGACAGGTCGCGCAGCAGCTGCTCGTTGCTGCCGCGCAGCTTGGCGATCTCGCCGCGCATCAGCTCGATCTGGTTGTTCAGCTCGAGCAGGCTGCGGCGCATCGACGACACCTGCTCGGCGAGCTGCGCGTTCGCGGCCTTCGCCTCCGCCTGGTTCTGCTTGGCCTGCGCGTCGATCAACGCGATGCGCTCGCGCAGGTCCAGGATCGCCTTGCGCGCCTCGTCGTCGTCGAACAGGCCAGCCAGCGCGGCCGGCGAAGCCAGCGATCCGACGACGGCCAACGCCGCGCCGACCCGTCGCGCAACAGACAAGGCAGCCATCAACGGTCCTTGAGTTCGACGCGGCGGTTCTTCGCCCATGCCGCCTCGTCACGCCCCTGCACCGCCGGTCGCTCCTCGCCGAAGCTCACCGCCTCGAGCTGCGCCGGGTTCACGCCCAGCAGTTCGAGCGCGCGGGCCACCGCCTCGGCGCGCTTCTGCCCCAGCGCCAGGTTGTACTCGCGGCCGCCGCGCTCGTCGGTATGCCCCTGCAGGCTGAGCTTCGCGTCGCGCAGCGTCACCAGGGCCTTGGCGTGGCCCTCGATGGTCGGGCGGAATTCGTCGCGGACCAGGAAGCTGTCGAAGTCGAAGTAGATGACCTTGGGCAGGCCCGCGACGGCGGCGCGTGCCGCGGCCGCCTCCTGCTCGGCACGCTGGCGCGCTAGGTCGACCGTGGCGACCTGCGACTGCGGCGTCGCGCCGGTGGTCGCGCCGCCGGGCGTCGTGCCGGCGCCGGCACCGGGGCTGCGCGCGTCGCGCGATTCCACCTTCGCCGGCTCGTCGAGCTTGACGGGGCTCGAGCAGGCGGCGACCACGGCCGCCAGGGCCAGGGCTGCGAGGGTGCGGAAGGTCGTTCGGGTCATGGGATCTCCTGGACAGAAAGGAAGATGATGAACTCGGTCAAAGGCGCTCAGCGGCCGAACGGGCCCCAGGCCGGCTCGCGCACGTCGGCGCCGCTGGTCAGCAGCCGGGTCTTGATGCGGCCGTCGACGGTGGTCGTCATCAGCACGTCGCGGCCGTCCTGCCGGGTGGCGTAGGCGATCAGCCGGCCGTTGGGCGCGAAGCTCGGGCTTTCGTCGTCGCTGGTGTTGGTCAGCGTGCGCACGGTGCCGTTCGTCAGGTCCAGCGACATCAGCTTGTAGGCGCGGCCGCCGACCCGCGACACGTAGGCCAGCACACGCCCGCTCGGGCTGATCGTCGGGCTGATGTTGTGGTCGCCGTCGAAGGTCACGCGCTCGGGCGAGCCGCCACCGGCGGCCATGCGGTAGATCTGCGGGCCGCCGCCCCGGTCGCTGACGAAGTAGATCGACTGGCCGTCGGGCGCGAACACCGGCTCGGTGTCGATCGACCGGCTGTTCGTCAGCCGCTGCGGCTCGCCGCCGTCGCGCGGCAGCAGGTACAGCTGCGTGAACCCGTCGCGCGACAATGCCACCGCCAGGCTGCGGCCGTCGGGCGACCAGGCCGGCGCGCTGTTGGAGCCGCGGAAGTTGGCCAGCACCTTGCGCCGGCCGGTGGCCAGCTCCTGCGTCCAGACCACCGCCTTCTGCGATTCGAATGACACGTAGGCCAGCGACAGCCCGTCCGGCGACCAGGCCGGGGAGATGATCGGGTCCGGGCTGGCGAGCGCGGTCTGCGCGCCTTCGCCGTCGGCGTCGGTGACCAGCAGCGTGGTCTGGCGCGCGGTCTGCACGACGTAGGCGATGCGCGTGGAGAACACGCCGGGGTCGCCGGTCAGGTGCTGGTGGATGCCGTCGGCGACGCGGTGCGCGGCCAGGCGCAGGTCGGCCGGCAGCACGGTCTGGCTCTGGCCCACCAGTTCCTCGCCCTGGACCGCGTCCCACAGCTTGTAGCGCACGTCGATGCGGCCGTCCTTCAGCCGCGTCACCGAGCCGGCGACCAGCGCGTCGACGCCGCGCGCGCGCCATTCCGGCAGCACCGGGCGGCTGCGCTCGTCGAGCGCGCCCGGCGCGTCGACCAGCCGGAACAGTCCGCTGCGCTGCAGGTCGGCGCGCACCACCTCGGCGACGCGCGGGCTCAGGCCCTCCTCGTCGCGGAAGGCCGCCACCGCCACCGGCAGCTGGGTCGCGCCGATGCCGCTGATCTCGATGCGGAACTGGGCCAGCGCCGGCGCGCAGGCCATGCCGCCCAGCGCGGCGACGAGTCGACGTCGGGACCACATGGCGGAGATGGATCGATCGCGGGGGATTTGGTTCACGTTCTTCTCGCGTCCTTGGCCGTCGAGGGACGGCGCGGGTTCGGATTTCATTGTAGGCAACGCGCCACAGTCGACTGGTGACAAGTCGATAATCGACACGCGTCTTCGCTGCCCATGCCGACCCTGCTCCAGCGCTTCTCCCGCCTCCGCCCGTACCTGCGCACGGGCCGGGCCGGCATCGCGGCGGCGCTGGTCGGCGCGCTGATCGGCGCGCTCACCGAACCGGCGATCCCGGCGCTGATGAAGCCGCTGCTCGACGACGGCTTCGGCGGCGGCGGGCTGCAGCTGTGGATGGTGCCGGTGGCGATCATCGGCCTGTTCACGTTGCGCGGCATCGCCGGCTTCGTCGCCCAGTTCGGCCTGACCTGGGCCGCGCAGCGCGCGGTGCTGGCGATGCGGCAGGACATGTTCGAGCACCTGCTCGCCTCGCCCGCGGGGCTGTTCACCCGGCAGTCGGCGAGCCAGCTCACCAACACCCTCGTCTACGAGGTCCAGCAGGGCACGCAGATGCTGGTCAACGCGCTGCTGACGCTGGCCAAGGACTCGCTGACGCTGATCGCGCTGCTGGCCTACCTGCTGTGGCTGAACTGGCAGCTGACGCTGTTCGTCGGCCTGCTTTTCCCGGTGCTGGCCTACGTGATGCAGTTGCTCGGCGCGCGGCTGCGCCGGCTGGCGGTGGCCGGCCAGCAGGCCACCGACGAGCTGGCCTACGTCGTCGAGGAAAACGTGCTCGCCTGGCGCATCGTGCGCCTGCACGGCGCCCAGGCGACGCAGGTCAAGCGCTTCATGGCACGCGGCGACCAGCTGCGCCGGCTGCTGCTCAAGGCCGCCGCGGCCGGCGGCACCATGACGCCGGTGACGCAGATCCTCGCGGCCTGCGCGCTGTCGGCGGTGATCGTCGTCGCGCTGTGGCAGAGCCAGACCGGCGCGGCCACGGTCGGCAGCTTCGTCGCCTTCATCACCGCGATGCTGATGATCGTCGCGCCGCTGAAGCACCTGTCCGACGTGATGGCGCCGATCACCCGCGGGCTGGCCGCCGTCGAGCGCGGCCTCGACCTGATGCAGGACACGCCGCGCGAGCAGGGCGGCAGCCATGCGCCGGCGCGTGCGCGCGGCGAACTGGTGCTGAAGGACGTGGCGCTGCGCTACCGCGACGACGGCCTGCCGGCGCTGGACGGCGTGACCGCCACCGT
Organism: uncultured Rubrivivax sp.; assembly: GCA_937975735.1. Classification (GTDB taxonomy): domain Bacteria; phylum Pseudomonadota; class Gammaproteobacteria; order Burkholderiales; family Burkholderiaceae_C; genus Rubrivivax. The sequence continues at coordinate 2,862 of CALJUI010000335.1, read as the reverse complement.
GCACGCCGGCGAGACGGTGGCGCTGGTCGGGCCGTCGGGCGCGGGCAAGTCCTCGCTGGTGCACCTGCTGCCGCGCTTCCTTGCGCCGACCGAGGGCCGGATCGAGCTCGACGGCGTCGCGCTGGCCGACTGGGAGGTCGGCGCGCTGCGGCGCCAGTTCGCCCTCGTCAGCCAGGACGTGGTGCTGTTCAACGACACCGTCGCCGCCAACGTCTCGCTCGGCGCCGACGTGCCGCGCGAGCACGTCCGCGACGCGCTGCGCGGCGCCCACCTGCTCGACTTCGTCGACACCCTGCCGCAGGGCCTGGACACGCCGATCGGGCACAACGGCAGCGAGCTCTCCGGCGGCCAGCGTCAGCGCCTGGCGATCGCGCGCGCGATCTGCAAGGACGCGCCGATCCTGATCCTCGACGAGGCCACCTCGGCGCTCGACAGCGAATCCGAGCGCGCGGTGCAGGCCGCGCTGGACACGCTGATGGCCGGTCGCACGACGATCGTCATCGCGCACCGGCTGTCGACGATCGAACACGCCGACCGCGTGCTGGCGATGGATGCCGGCCGCATCGTCGAACAGGGCACGCACGCCGAGCTGCTCGCCGCCGGCGGCCTGTACGCCCGGCTGCATGCGATGCAGTTCCGCACCTGAAGGAGACCCACGATGAACCCGCCCATTTCGCGCTTTCCCGTCCCCGCACTCGAGGGCTTGCCCGAGGACATGCGCGCGCGCATCCTCGAGGTTCAGGAAAAGACCGGCTTCGTGCCCAACGTCTTCCTCGCCCTGGCCCACCGGCCGGCCGAGTGGCGCGCCTTCATGGCCTACCACGACGCGCTGCTGATCAAGGACACCGGGACGCTGACCAAGGGCGACCGGGAGATGATCATCGTCACCACCTCCGCCGAGAACCAGTGCCTGTATTGCGTGGTCGCGCACGGCGCGATCCTGCGCATCTACGAGAAGAAGCCGCTGGTCGCCGACCAGGTCGCGGTGAACCACCGCAAGGCCGACATCACGCCGCGCCAGCGCGCGATGCTCGACTTCGCGATGAAGGTCTGCACGCACTCGCACCTGGTCGACGAGGCCGACTTCGAGGCGCTGCGCGAGCACGGCTTCACCGGCGACGACATCTGGGACATCGGCGCGATCACCGCCTTCTTCGGCCTGTCCAACCGGCTGGCCAACATGAGCGCGATGCGGCCGAACGACGAGTTCTACCTGATGGGGCGCGTCCCCAGGCAGAAGTCCTGAAGGCATGGCCGACGGTCCGACGCTGCACCCTGCCGGCGACTGGACTGCCGCTGTCGAAGGCGCGGTGCGCGCCGAGGTCGACCGCGGGCGCCGCTGGCTGCGGTTGATCCTCGGGCTGTCGATCCTGCTGATGGTCGCCACGCTGGTGCTGCTGGCGATCGGCGTGATTGACGTCGCCGACCTGCGGCGCAGCGTGCCGCCGATCGGCGCGGCAACCCAGCGCCTGGAGTCCGGCCAGGGCACGCTCGCGCAACGCCAGGCCGAGATCGACCGCCGGCTGCGCGCCGCCGAGGCGGAGCTGGCCCGGCTGACGCAGGAACTGAAGGCGTCGCCACCGCCCGCCGCCGAGCCTGCACCGCGGCGCCGGGTGGCCGGGCCGGGCCCGCTCGAGCGCCGGGTCGCCGAGATGGATCGGCGATTGCAGCGCGTCGAATCGGCAGCGTCCGCGGCCGATGTCGACCGCGCCCGCCTCGACGGTCGGCTGAATCGCCTCGACGAAGCGGTCGGCCGCCTCGGCGCGGCGATCGGGCCGCAGTCGGCCCCCTGACGCCGGCGGTTCACGCCGGGCGCCGCGCGAGTTCCTCGCGCACCAGCCGGACGATCAGCCGGTCCAGCGTCTCGACCGAATAGTTCTGCACCTCGTGCACGGTCTCGCGGCCCGGGCCGCTGTCGGGCCGGCGCGCATCGGCGTAGGTCAGGAACACGAAGCGGCCGCCGCTGTACTGCGCGAGCTGGCGGAACACCATTTCGCCGACCCGGTCCAGGCCGCTCGCCCCCAGCGTGAACAGCTTGATGCCACGCGCCAGTGCGCCCTGCGCGTCGTCGTCGTACCAGGGCGCGCCGTAGTCCAGGTGCGGCGGCGCGTCGGCGACCAGCAGCATCAGCCGCGTCGCGCCGTCGCCGCGCCAGGACAGGCGGTGCACCGCGGTGTGCAGCGCCTCGTTCAATGCCTCGGCATAGTCGCCCCCGCCGCCGGCCTGCAACCCGGCGAGCACGCGCTGGAAGGCCCCAAGATCGCTCGTGAAGTCGTGCGCGCGGACGAAGAAGGCATCGCCGCGGTCGCGGTAGGCGACGAGCCCGAAGCAGATCTGCGGCCGGCTCGGCAGCCGTGCGATCTGGTCGGCCATCGCCTGCATCGACGCGCGCAGCTTGTGGATCTCGTCGCCCATCGAGCCGGTGGCGTCGACCAGGAAGACGAGGTCCAGCCGCGCCGGCTCGGACGACAGCTCGGCGTCGAGGCGCACCTGCAGTGCGTCGCGCTGGCCACGCTGCAGCAGCGCGCTGCCTTGCCACTCGCCGTCGGACGTCCGCCGTCGCACCTGGACCTCGAGCAGGCGCTGCGACAGGCCGGCGGCGCGCGGATGCAGCCAGACCTGGCCGCCAGCGTCGGCGCGCGCCCACAGCGCCGGGCCGCCGCGGTCGGCGTGCACGGTCACCTCGGCGTCGGGCACCGGCCGGCCGGCGGCGTCATGCACCGTCAACAGATAGCGCTCACTGACGTCGAGCGCGCGCACCGGCAGGCCGGCGTGCCGTCGCTGGAAGGCCCGGAAGGCACCGAAGTCGGCGTTGTCGTCGACCACGCCGGCGGTCACCGGCTCCAGCGGGGCGCGCTGCGG